>NZ_JAGGRO010000029.1:0-118821 GCF_018612805.1 Halomonas sp. ISL-56
TGACAACATGAGCTTTGAGATACGCACCATGACGAACGAGCCCAGTGCGACGACGAAGTAAATCCCGTGTTGCTCGCATACTACGAGGGTAGGCATAAGCGAGGGGGAAGTTGCCACCGCGAATAAGCGCTGCAATCTTGTAAGAATCCACGCGGTCATTCTTGGTTTTACCGCCATGAATGGCCTTCATATAAAGGGCATGACCGAGAATGAAAGCAATGCCCTGATCTTCACAGAAATCGGCGATCCAGTACCAGCAGTGCATGCATTCAACCCCGATGACCAGATCGTCCAGGTAGGGTTCGATCAGATGCAGCAGAGGCTCTGGTTTGGCTGGGATCTCTTTATGCAGAAGGATTTCACCCTGCTGATCCAGGATGCAGACATACAGGCTACGGGCATGCAGATCAATTCCACAGTAGTGACGATGAGTGCTATTGTAAAAGTTCATTGAGTCTTCTCCTGTTTGGTTTGGTCGCCTTTTCAGCCTAGCCAAACGGCTGAGCTGGGGGAGAAGGCTCAATGAGTATCAAAGCGCTGCTATCGGACAAATTTTCCGCTGCGCTCCAAATTTGCCGCAGAGAGCGGCGTTATATTTTTAAGGAGGTGAGGTAGTGCATTTATTTGACGATAAAAAGATCGATTCTGATCATGGTCATCAAGAACTAATTGGGCTTGAGCAACAAGAGAAATTGGTAAATGCATTTTGTGAGTTCGTATGGTCAGATAAGTGGTCAGAGCAATCAAAAGTTCTCCATTTCATACCGACTATTTTACTATATGGCCCACCGGGAACTGGTAAAACTACATTATTGTCGAATTTGGCGTCTGGGTTAGAAACATCCTCTTCTAAATATTACCGAGAAAGCCTAGATCTTCTTGTTCACAAAGATCTAGGTGAAACATCTAAAGCAATTAAAAGTTTGTTTGATGAAATTAAAGAGCAAGCTTTTTGTGGTAAAAAAGTGTTCTTACAGATAGATGATGTTGACTCGCTACTGTCTTCTAGGTACTTAAGTAACGAATCATCGGGAGTTAGACGAGGTGTAAATACGTTTCTATCCCAAATAGATGAGCTTTTATTAGAGACTCATGATTTTACGCCAGTTATAGCAGCTACAACTAACATGTTTTCACATTTGGATTCGGCAGTGAAAAGGCGTTTTTCTTTAAAAGTTGAGGTTAACCCAGTATTGAATGCTAAGGAGGCGGAGGCTTTAATTAGTCCAATACTAGCTATTATTTCTACAGATTTGACTATTGACTTTCAAGAAATTGAGTTGATAGTGCTTGAAGAAATGTTAACGCCAAATGATTTGATTTTGTTTATGCAAAATGTATTTTTACAAGACCTTATAGGTAATGATATTTGTCAAAAAACTGTTCTAGAAGGTTTGCGGAATACTGAGTCCTCTAGCTCCACATTTGAACAACAAAGAAAGTCTTTTTCTTCGCTTAACAAGGAGGTCTAATGTGTGAGAAAAGTTCTGGAAGGAAAGCAATTGAATCCTACATTAAACATGAGGATATGGTTGATAATGCTGTAAAACTAGGTAGAGCCAATGGCTTTGATGTATCTCCCACAGAAGGTAATGATCCAAAAGGAGATGTAAAAGTCATCGCCAAAGATACAAAGGCATTTTTAAAACTGCTTGGTGAAACAATTGATAAAAATCAGGCTAAAAGAGGTAAAAACAATGCCAAGTGATGACGACTACATTGAGGTTAAAGTGTATTCCAGCGGAATTTATCCTGGCAAGGCAACGAAAATTGTTGCGCAAGGAGTAAAGGGAGTAATTTCTGGAGGTAAAATATCAGATAATGCGAAATCGGTATTTGATGGCGCAGGTGTGTGGTACAGAGAAAACGTTGAACCTACAGATCTAGAGTCCGAAGGTTCTGAGTCAGAGGGGAGTGAATCACATGGATTTTGATTTTTTTAATGAATGGGAACAACTTGGAACAATTAAAGTTGGTCGCCAGTTGTCTGGCAAACTTGTTAGATTAAAGTCACTTGAGAAAATGGATGTAGATCAATCAACATTTCCTGAAGGGCACTCCGACGAAGGCTGTGAAATCGAACGATATGTTTTGGGAAGAGTAAAATATTTATTTGCAAAAGAAATTAGTAGTATTCTTTCTGATGAATGCCATAAGCTTTCGAAAGGGCTTGAAGAAAATTCACAAATAGAGCTTTCTAGTGAAACTAACAACCCGCAAGTCTTAGTGAAGCTACTGGCTCTACTTTTAGATCCTAATACAACCCATTTTAGCCTTGGGTAACTAAAAAAATATAACAAGCCTGCAATCTGACCTCCAGCCACTGTCACCTTTTTTTGCGGTGTAACTGCAAAAAAGGCGCCATTGGCCTCCGGCAGTTGAGGCGGGCGTTATATCAGAGATGACTAAAAGACAGCTCCTGGCCGATAGAAGAGATTTAGCCTAAGCTGATTTTAGCGTTTCGGCTAAATACGACCCTAGCGGACGTTCTTGAAAATTCAGCAGGAGCGCGAACTTTGGCTATATGGCTTAATTTAAATTAATAGCTCAAAGGATCATAGGCTTGGGAGAACCAGGTAGGCTGCATTTGTCGGATAAAAGTGCCAGCACGTTCATTCAATCATTGAACGCGCCGTTTAATACGCTGTTAAACCAAATCACGCAACGAAGGAGTTAGTCGATTGAATCACAGCAGTCCTCCCAAATGGATCTTAATAGTGGGGCTCGGTGTGATCATGCTGACATTCCTTCTATATGGAGTATCTTTCGGCCCCCATCTCTCAAATAGCCAGTCGACGTGGGCTGAGTTTGGAGCATTCTTTGGTGGCCTTTTGAGCCCATTTTTAGCCTTTCTTGCAATTGTGATGCTATATCACACACTCGATACACAACTTTCGGAATTTAGAGCATCGGTGACGCACCTGTCTAAAACAGCAGAACTTGCGGCGCAAGATCTTGAGTTATCAAAAAGGCAGAATCTGGACAATGAAACACTGGCGGTACTGGCCAGCGGAGAGAAGCAAATATCAGAATTGATAAACCAAATCGTCTCTGAGCGTGGAACCAATCCGGAAATAAAGATATTTCACCTGTGTTTGGAAGCCCGCCGCTCCGCTCATCCGCTGGCACGAAGCGATAGCTATACCAAATTCATCAGTATGGCCCGTACGGAAGGTTCTGTTGTTTGGTCATACGTTTTCGCTTTACATGAAATAGTGGATGGCATGGTTGCAGTGTTAAAATATTATAGAGCCCGACACTCGACACAGTTTTCACCAACTATTCTCTATTACCAAAAGAGGCTGTTAGCTGTTTCTCAGCTGCTCGCGGATGCAGAATTTATTTCCGATGAGGAGAGAATTGAGGTCGCCACTATGGCCGATCATCATGGGTAACTGGGTAGGTTTAACCAAGGGCACCAGACCGGTGTTCCGCTGCCGCTCCAAACCGGCGGCTGAGCCCAGGCGTTAAAGCACTATATCAGTGGCTCCTAAAAGGCCGCTCTTGGCCGGACAACGACGGCCCGCGATAGGCCTTCGTTTGTCCTTATCAAACTTCTGTCTGTTCTGCCATTTCCAACGCATCATTGACCTCTATCCCTAGATACCTGACGGTGCTTTCCAGCTTCGTGTGCCCCAAGAGCAGCTGCACAGCCCTTAAGTTTTTCGTGCGACGGTATATCGGCGAGGCTTTGGTGCGGCGCATCGTGTGCGTGCCATAAATTGAAGCATCTAAGCCTATTTCGGTGACCCAGGCTTTCACGATACGGGCATATTGGCGCGTGGAGAGATGCTTTGCGCTATTGATGCGGCTGGGAAACAAGAAGTCTTCGCTTCTGAATTGCGCAAGCTGTATCCAGTCCACAATAGCGATACGGGTTTGCTCGGTTATTTAGAATTGGACAGGTCGATGCGTTTTTTGCTGCATCACGATGGCTCGTGGGGATATGCACGCACCATGGGCTATATCCCGTACTCGTAAATTGACGAGGTCGCAGCCTCGCAATTTGCTATCGATGGCTAAATTGAAGAGGGCTAGGTCTCTCGTCTTTTGGGCAAGCTGTAGGCGAACACGTATGGCCCAGATATCTCGAAGACGCAAAGGCGCCTTCTGCCCAACCAACTTGCCTTTATTCCAAGGTGTAGGTGTACAGGGGATTTCAGTCAAAACGTTCATGGTATGCTCCTCCATCAGGTGGAGGTCAAAGAGTGGCTCAATTCATGCTTGTCATGTGCTCAGGTTAATTTACAGTCGGGGCTCGACCCAAAGCGCCCCTTCCGGCGAAAGCGGAGTGCTAATTCAGCCGTGTTATGCAGCCGGCACGATAAGCTATGTTATGCTGCCTGTTTATAATTAATTTATTTTAATTTCAATGGGATAGGTCATGAATGATAGTCTATATAACCTCAATAAACTTGCCGCCGGGTTCATTCAGGTTAAGTAGAGGGGTGTATAATCACTGTTAATGGTCTATGGAAACGATAGAAATCAAGTCATGTGATGACGCCACAACCCTCTCCTTGAGGATCGTTGGTGGCAACGAGGAGGGCTCAAACTTTGTTGCCTCTGTTACTGGTGCTCCATTTATAGGTGAAGTCAATACAACAACCTATTTTGTCGGCCCGCCAAGTCTTCTGTTTCGGGATATGGCAGACAACTGGCGAGGCTGGAAAGGGGGGAAGATATGGGGAGCTTTGGACGGAGAGTTCACGCTCACGGCAACGGCTACATCACTGGGCCGCATTACGGTCATAATTGAAATGGTCGAGATGGCAGGTGCGTTTAGGCTGAAGGCAACTCTAGGCTTGGAAGCGGGGCAGCTTGAAAATATTAGCAAGAGAGTGGAGTCATTGTTCCCGCTCGAAAACCATTAACAAGGGGCTGTTGTCGGACGGTTTTTCCGTCGCTTCGCTCCTCCAAAACCGCCGCAAAGCCCGGCGTTATGTGTAAACCCAATGTCAGCTATCGATTGACAGCGGCGCTTAATAAAAGGGGCTGAGAAAGTCAGGGGGGCCGGTCGCTAATAGCTGCGTAAACAACAGCACCATCAGCCTATAAAGTAGAGAATTCAAATGAATAAAAGCTGGCAAGCGAATAAATGAGCATCGCCGGGATACGCTCCAACCGTGGAGATTTTTATCAGACACTTGTTGCCTTCGATTGGGCATTGACCGTCTTAACCGATCCAGAGTTTCAATGGCTTGAGATAGATTCGACAACCTATCTTGTAGACGATGTCGTTGTCGGGAAGTCTGACGGTTCCGTGATCTGTTGCCAATGTAAAAAAAACCAACCTGATTTTAGGGCATGGTCAATAGCAGACCTTGGAGATGAGTTAGATAAGGCAGCTCATGAGATAGCTAGAAATAAGCTAGTTCAAGTCCGCTTCTATTCGCGCACTCCCTTTGGCTCCCTAGATAAGCTTCGCGAGTTCAGTATTCTCCATGCTAGTGAAGTCGATTTTGTTGCGAGTTTGACCAAAAACCAGGCAAAAACAAATCGTGACTTAGCTACTCGCATAGCCGACCAAGCACCAAACCTTTCGACGCTTGAATTCCTAAACCGAACTATTTTCGAGACTAGCCAAGAGCTCGATCGTATGGAAAGTCTCCTAAGGGAACGCTTGCGTGGAATCGCCAGTAACTCAAATGCCGCCTTCGATGCTCTCATTGTACAACTCTATAGACTTTGCAGTCGCGTGAAGGATGGCAGCCTATCGGCTTCAACTCAATATCGACTGACCAGAGACGACATCAAAGACATTCTTCATTGTTCGGGCGCAATGCTCGTTCCGAACATGGACATTTCAGAGGTAAGAAAATCGTTTGCTAGTACCTCGGCCATTGGCAGGCATTGGCATCGGGACATTGCCGGGCAACGCATGTTTAGCTCAGTTGTGGGAGAACTCCTAGCAGCTATCGATGCCAAGAAACGTGCTGTGTTGCTTACAGGACTACCTGGTTCTGGCAAAACCTGTGTGATGTTGAGCCTGCAAGAAGCACTAGAACAGCGTATGCAAGTCCGATCCGACCTGGTACCACTCTTTATCCAATCACGCGAATTCGCCGACCTAGCAACGGCGCAGGATCGCCAAGCACAGGGCCTACCAGAGCAGTGGGTAGAACAGGCTTCCCGTTTAGCTGAAGACGCACATGTTGTCGTAGTTATCGACTCACTCGATGTCTTGTCCATTGCTCGCGAACACAGCATATTGACGTACTATTTGGCACAAATTGACCAGTTGCTACTGATTCCCAATGTTACCGTTATCACAGCTTGCCGCGACTTCGACCGTAAATACGATCGACGCATTGCTGCTCGGCAATGGGACTGCCAATTGCAGTGCCTGCCGTTGGACTGGGAAACCGAAATTGTACCGCTTCTTAACAAGCTTGAAATCGATTCGACGACTATCGATGCCGCCACCCGTGAACTGATCCGTAATCCTCGCGAACTTGCCCTGTTTGTCGAACTGGCTCAGCGTGAAGGCAGCTTTAACGTAGTGACCAGCCAAGCACTAGGGCAACGCTACCTCGACACAATCGTGAAGGCCGAACCCACGCTAGGAGACCCAGCCATGCAAGCAATTGAAGACATTGCCGATGCAATGCTGAAGTCTCGTAGCCTGTCTATTTCAAATCAACGCTTCAATGCTTCACAGGACATCCTGCGACGACTACACAGTCTCAATGTCCTGCTCGATACCCATGATGGTAAATTGACGTTTGGGCATCAAACTCTACTAGATGTACTGGTGATTAGTGGCGCCCTGCGCCGGGGCGTCTCGCTCAATGAGTTCATCCAAGGCTTGCCTCCCGTTCCCTTCGTACGGCCGAGCATACGTAGCTTTGTTGCACAGTTGGCGACGGGAGAACGCCGCGAATTTAGGAAGCAACTGCGGACAGTATTGACAGGCAACTCCGCCTTCCATATCCGTCGCCTGGTTGCCGAATCATTTTCCCGACAGATACCTCAGGACGATGACTGGCCGCTGATACGAGATTTACATGCCAACCATCGCGAGGTGTTTCAGGTGATTTACAACCAAGCAGCGTTGGTTGAGTGGCATCACTTTTGGCTTTCTTATCTGGTGCCCGCATTGAAGGAAATGCACGATGCCGAGGGGCTGACAACACATGTTCATCGCATAGCGCAGTGGGCAAATGAAGATGCTGCTGGCGTATTGGCATTCTGGATGGATGCAATTGATTTAGATTGGCTGGACGGCAATAGAATTTCAGAGCAATTAGTTTTCTCTCTATCCGATTTTCGGACAGAAAACTTACCACTTGTCGCCCCCTTACTAGAACGACTACTCAGTATGCCAAAACCAGACCATAGTTTGTTAGGGCGTACTGTTGCACGTAGTGTCACCGCTGGTGCTATTGATGACAAGACTCTATGGAGCTATATCACTGGTGAGATCAACGATGATGAAGTAATGAAATTTCATTTTGACAACAAGTTGCATTGCCAACCCCATGAGTTTGGTGACAAGGGTGAAAACTTCCTGAAACAGCGGATGGTGGAATCCACTGCTTTACTCGATTTAGCACTGGGAACAATCGAACAATGGAGCCAAATCCGATCAACGCGTTATGGTGTCACTCGAATAGGCTATCGCAGTGGATTCCTGAGTGACAGCTCTTATAGCGACACTCATACGCAGAACGATCTTGAACACATAGATAATGAACGGGTTTTATTA
The DNA here is from genome assembly GCF_018612805.1 of Halomonas sp. ISL-56. Taxonomy (NCBI): domain Bacteria; kingdom Pseudomonadati; phylum Pseudomonadota; class Gammaproteobacteria; order Oceanospirillales; family Halomonadaceae; genus Halomonas; species Halomonas sp. ISL-56. The sequence continues at coordinate 7,709 of NZ_JAGGRO010000029.1, forward strand.
GATGCTGTCGAAGCAGCCATTCTCTATCACGCCCAAAGTCACTCTGACTGGTGGCAAGATAACCGAGAACGCTTGTGCTTTAACCATGAAGGGGCGTTAGTTTACTTCGCTACCCTCGCTTTCATCAGAAACCCTGAATCAAATATAAACTTGATCGGTCGCCTATTATGCGACAGAAATTTACTCGAATTCGAACTCTCCTATGAATTAGGAACATTGATTCAGGCTGCATTTATTTACCTAGATAGCCATGCACAAGATTCAGCCATGGCAACAATACAGTCCCTGTGGGAGAGTGAATCGGTAACGGATGGCGAAACACGTTTATGGGTTCTGAAGAAGCGAGCTGAATATATATCCACGATTCGCTGTCATCTGCGCTCATCAGAAACCCAAGCGGTACTAGATGCATACGAAAAGATATATGGGACATTATATCGACAGCCATACATCGGCATGAGAGGCGGCACTGTCGCCGCCCCATTTTCATACGAGGTGTTCCTCAATGCCAGTGATGGTGGAATACTTCATTTGCTTGTGCACTACACTGGACATGGTCGAGATTCCGATGACTTTTTGGTCGGTGGTGAACGAGAGGTTGGTTGGCAGCTACGCGAGGCTTCATCTCGCCATCCATCGCGATTCTTGGGATTACTGACATCCCATTGGGCAAATATTTCATCAGGATTTTGCAACGACATCATGGACGGTATTGCCAGCTACTTGGCACATCGCTATGGCAACTTGCGAACGAACGGTACTTGGGTACCAATTGATGAGCCTGATGCACCTACCTTAGCGAACCAAATCCTTGATGAACTGGAAAGGCATCCCGCTCACTGGCAACTTAATCGCTCCGCAGCCAAGGCTCTGGAGGCCTGTGCACATGTCATCCAGGTCACACAAGTTGCTGAGCGGCTGGTGTTCTTATCGATAGGCTTTGGAAATCCTAGAGAAGAAAGCACCATCCATGGGGATTCGGTCGATTTGCTCACCACTGGCATCAATATGATGACTGGGAATATTGCCGAAGCCTTGATGATTTTAGCCAACAACTTTCAAGAGCAGAACATTGAATTACCCGAGTTGCTACCACCAATACTACTTCGATTTGCCAGCATGGAACACCCCGCAATCCGCGCTCTAATTTTACGACGCTTGCCGTACCTCCAAAGCCGGAACCCTCAATTAGGTTGGGATCTATTTGACCATGCCATGCAGGATCCCGTGGGTCTTTGGAAATCCGCAGAACGTTGTCTGTATTACGTCTATCGGGGTCAGTTCGAGAAAGTTGCCCCCCTGCTTGAGCGCGCCCGCCGAGAGGGAAGCAAGGAAGACGTGGAAACTTGGGGCCGCATCTCAGCACTGTCTGCCCTAACGGGGCATATCAAATTTGCCGACTTGCTAAGAGAATTGAACACATTAAACATTACCGAAGCTTGGAAGGGAGCAGCAAGCGTTTGGACCCATACTGAAAATATCAAACAGCATCGAGAGCAATGCCTTACAGGTATCGAGGCGGGACTAAAAACAGACAGTCGCCATGCAGCCGTGGTTGCTCGACATACCGAGAACATCTTTCGAGACAAAACGCCACCTATCTCCATCCCGATAGGATTGATCGAGCTGTGCTTTACCGTGTTCGAAAGCGATAGCGAAAACAAACATCACCGGCTATTTGGATTTGACGAATGGCTGAACGCTATATCACAGCGCGATCCCGATCTCGCCTTGGCCTCAGCAGAAACTTACCTGGCCTATGTTAGTCGTGCCAAGCCTTATTTTTACGATCATAACAATCAACTTGTCCAGCTGGTGACCCGGCTTTTCGCCGAAGCCGAGGAAAGGGAAGAATCCGATCACGGTGCGATGCTTAAACGCGTGGTATCGGTGCAAGACTTACTGTTGTCGCTGGGAGTTAATTCCATAAATGAATGGCTAAAGATGGCTGAGAGGCAATAACTAGGCCATCATGAAAACGTAGATCCGCTCTTTAGTCGATTGGCGTATAGCTAATAAGATAAACAAAAGACAGCCAAGTAAGCTAGTCAGGACTCCTGCTCATGGCCTTTTACAGTATTTCATATTGATTGCTTTAGCATAAGCAGTTAATACATAACAAGACACGAAACTCGGACGGCTACGCCGCCGGTTCGCTTAGTCGTTATAACAGAGACGACTAAAAGGCCGCTCCTGGCCGAAAACCGACACCACCAACGTTAATGTCGACTTTGATCACAATCTCCCCATCCCACTAACCCTCATAACCTCCCGAGTCACCGCATCATTCAATATCCCGCGCTTAGCTTCGATCACCGTGAGCCAGTCGCGGGCGCGGGTGATGCCGGTGTAGACCAGTTCGCGGGTGAGAATTGGGTTGGGCGTTTGCGGTAGCAGCAGGGCGGTGTGCTGAAACTCTGAGTCTTGGAATGTGTGTACCGTCATCGCGAACACGGTTTCTACCGCGTACAGGCGGGAAGGCATCAACCATTGTAAGGGCAATGCTAATATTGATTTTATTAGCTAAAGGGCGTAGCCATGGGGGATAATTGAATCTTTGCAATTTATACGATCCAGTACTCTCATACCATTGTAATGAATGGCTTGTTTAAAATGGCCCGTAAAGCTTACGTACTCTTTTTGCCTTAGGTTGTGATTTTGGTGAAGACTAGCGAGGCACCTAGTGCTATGAGTGCAATGCCAATGCCCTTATCGACAATACCTTGCCGTTCAAGTATTCGCTTACGCATAGCAGGCGCGGCGAAGAATAGTGCGACAATGCTAAACCAAACCCAGTGGGCGGCTGACATGAATATACCATAGGCAAAATTTTGGCTCAGAGTACTATCAGGTTGGACAACTTGGGTATAAGTGGCAATTACAAATAGCATTGTTTTAGGGTTGAGAGCGTTTGTGAGAAACCCCATCCTTAAAGCAGCGGCTGGTGATGGCGCGATATTTGAAGTCTCCCCAAACATCAGCTTTGTTTTATTCGTTAGTGATTTATATCCCAAGAAAATAAGATATGACGCTCCAATGATTTTCATAGCCATAAAAAGCGTGGGAGACTCTACGATAAGTACAGCAATGCCGAACATGGTGTAAAACACATGCACTTGGACGCCGCATGCAATTCCTAGAGCTGAAAATAAGCCAATCCGCGAACCGAATGCATAACTATTGCGTGTTACCATCGCAAAATCTGGGCCTGGGCTAATAACTGCTAAAACAGTTATAGTAGCTACTGCTATCAGCTCATTCATCAATGAAACTCCAATAGTGAAGGCGGGGCATCTGCCCCACCTAATTTTCAATGCTTATTGAAAGTAATAACAAGTACATCACGGTAGCCGTGCTCATTTGAGTCTTCTGCTGTTATGGGGGTTACCCCATGAAGGGTTCTTTCATCATTTACAATTGCAGCATCGAAGGGGGTGGTGAGAGTGTGTCGAGCAAGTTCTTTTCTTTCTCGATTGTAGATGCTGGTTTCGCCGCTAATCACGTTTTTACGATTGACGAGCATCATAAATACAAAGCTCACTCCATCACGATGAGCTCCTTCAGGGGTTGGAAGTGCCTGATTATCAGTAGCAATGATTCGAAATTGGTGCACCTCAATATGCCAGCCATAAAATGGGGCGATACTACTAAACGTTCGTCTGCACAATTCAAGTGCTGCCATCAATATTTTACAGTTAGCGATTGCAGGCTCTATAGGCGCAAAATCTCTAGCTATCCCGCCATTAAGGGTGTTGTAGTCAAGGCTCTGGTAATGCGGTTGGCGTGGTTCAGGTTTAACGCTTGAGCTGGGTTCCGCACTGTAAACCCCATGGCGACGAAAGCGGTACTTACCTCCATCTTTCATATGTTGGTCTTGTTCCAGACGGTTCCAGCTGTTCTGGAAGTCTTCCCAATCTTCTAACAAGCTTTCGTCATCTAACGTAATTAGGCTCCGTACATGTTTAGCAGGTAGTAGTACGAAGTCATTTCTTGCGATGTTTCTACACAGATCAATCACTTCGCTATGAACACGATCATACATGTGAGCTTGTGGTTGTGGCGTCGTTGGGGATGATATATTTTGCATAACTTCACTCCCTGTATAGTTTTATGTTGCACCTCTTATTGAGGTGATTTAATTATTGAATGCTTGCAAAGCTTATAAAAGCGATTTATCGTGAAGCAAATCTGATAGATTTCATCGAGTATATGAAACTTCCATCTCTTGCATCATTCCGCTTTTTTGAAGCGGCCGCGCAGACAGGTAGCTTTGTAAAAGCCGCTGAGACCTTGCATGTCACACACGGTGCAGTAAGTCGCCAGGTACGGCTTCTAGAAGCTGCTTTGGGGGTCGAGTTATTTGAACGTCGCAACAGAGCCATTTTCCTCAATGCAGCAGGCCGCTCATTACATGAGGTTACTCATTCCGTTTTCGAGCAACTCGAGGGTGCTGTTTATCGATTACAGCATACTGCCCAGAATGAAGTGCTGACGTTATCTTGCGAACCAACCATTGCCATGAAATGGCTAATCCCTCGATTACCCGCATTTCATGAAGCTAATCCTGATATTAATCTTCATCTAGTTGCTGCAGGTGGCCCAATCGACTTTGCACGAAGCGGTGTTGACTTAGCGCTGAGACGCGATGACTTTCACTGGGAGCTTGATATTTTTGCAGAGAAAGTATGCGATGAGTGGGTGGGGCCAGTAAGTCGTGTTAAGACGAGCATTAATGACAATTTTGAAGGTGTGTGTTTGCTACATGCTGGCACTCGTCCTAATGCCTGGCCAACCTGGGAAAAGCTTTCTAATATATCTACCAAAGGAAGCGGTCGAGTTGAGTATGAACACTTTTATTTATGTATACAGGCTGCTGTTTCTGGTTTAGGTATCGCTATGGCGTCTTTCTTAATGGTTCAGGACGAATTGGAAAGCGGGCAACTTCACGCACCTTATGGTTTTCTGTTGGATGGCTCAGCATACTATCTCTTATCACCTGAACCGCTAGACATGAATAACAAATGCGCACGTTTCGAAAGTTGGTTAAAAAAGGAAATGGCAGCTTGTCTGCAGTCGTAACAAGGTTAAATGGTTAGTCAGCGACCCAATAGCCACATCTACAAAAGCTAAATATTACTGATAACACTGATGATATATTTTATAAGTAAAGCGCCTTTGATCATATGGTGGCCATCACCGCCAAGGCACCTCTATAATGCTTGAGTCGGGCGCTCCGTCTAGGTGTCTAGGGTGGAAAGCTAGTTTGTATGCATCCGTGTACGGGACAATATGTACATTTCTAGGTCATTCATTGGCAAGCCGCCAATTTCCTGGCATTCGGTGCGCCCGCCGGAAAAAATATATCCTTGGCGACCATGTATGTTCAGTACGGCGATTTCATCGATTCCCGAGAGGTACGAATCAGGAGCCCCCGTGAATACAGGCATACAAACCCCTGTTGAGATGAGAGGACGCAATACTTGATCCGTCATACGACGTTCTCTGGTGATAACCGTTAGCTGGTTACCCGTCAATCGGATCTCCTGGGGATTCCAAGGATCCAAAGCCACCTGAAGCCTCTCCTGTGTATCGGAATCAGCAACTGCTGCTGTCTGCCACGCTACTAGTAGTAGTCCTATAATAATGCTTACCGCAACCGTATTACGCATATCTTCTCCTATGGCGATTGAATAACTCTCCTACATGCCAACTTCATTAGCTAGCGCTTCAACATCGAACGGCTCAATAGGCTTGAACACTCCCGTCTTAGTCATTTTTCTCCGCAGATCGAAGCGCTCCAGGGTGGCTGGTGGCTCGATATCGGCCAGGGCCTTGAAGTTGATCTCTCGCTATTGAGGCTTGGTAACCAGGACGCTGGAGGGGTAGCTTTCGGTAGGTTGCCCGGTAGCGGAGTCGAGGGCAGGCACGTAGGCTGATACCAGCGCCACCTGAACGGTTGGAAGGCGATGGTATATCTCACCTAGTACCCGCATCGCCACACCATGGGCGTAGTCGCGATACAGCATGCGCCGCCGAGTGGAGGCAATTTTTTTTGACGGTAACCTTCGCTTGCTTGGCGGATAGGTTGTAGTTGTACTCCACATTCGGAAAAGCATCCTCCTCGGGTGGCTCGATGTCGATAGCGATGGTGCTGGCCTCATCACCGAGATCGAAGCTCACGTTCATCCAATCGACGGGCAACTTAGTACCTGTTAGGCCCCCATGTATACAATGGCTGTGGGGGCCAGAGAATATTTAGTCAAAGCCCAGTTTTAAGCGGGGATGTGAATATGATCGTGAAGGCAGCAAAAACTTTTTAATTTTTTTCGTTATAACATCATGGTCAACGAGGGCTCGTCCTTGCCAAAACCACATCCAACGGAATGCCTCGTCCATGTCATGAATGATATAAAGAGGCTCTCTCATGGACTCACGAACAAACTCTATCACCCATGCAGGGTTCATTTGAGAGGGGATCCTTAACTCGTAGCCTTCGTTGTCCCACGCAACCCAATGGCTATAATAGCTATATTGGAAAGAATCATGCATCGTCACAAAATAGTAGCTTCTAAGTGGATCGGCCGGCCTTGATTCACAGAGTTCTCTACCCTTGTTCTGCCAATTACGAAGTTCTTCTTTGAATTTAAGGAGGAGTGCATCGTAGTTCTCATAGCCATACTTACGCGAAACCAGGTTAAGGTAAAATTTATGATTTCGGTCTTTATGGTTAGTTTTGCATAGATGCTTGGCTTCTCTTTTGACAAGCTTAAGCTGCTGTGATGCAGGGAGTTCTTGACGTGAAATGTATTTGCTAGGCATAGTTATTCCTTACACAATCGTCCGCCGCAGCCCGCTTACGACGCAAGTATAAGGTCAACTATGTCAATTTTTGGAGTTACAGTGTTTGCACTTTGGTCAGCGGGCGACTCAGGCACCTGTTTACGTGCCTTAGCCTCACTTTAGCCATGTTGCCGATAATGTCAACCATGGATGTGGGCCTAACCTAGTGCTGCGCGCGGATAAGTTACTTGCGGTGATTCTAATTTACTGGTGAGCAAAGCATTATATAAATTTTATCTAAAATTATGTTTCTGATCAAAACTGACATTACCATTGGCTATGTCAATTTTGATTACAACCTCCCCAACCCACTAACCCTCATAACCTCCCGAGTCACCGCCTCATTCAACACCCCTCGTTTGGCTTCCACCACCGTGAGCCAATCGCGGGCACGGGTAATACCGGTGTAGACCAATTCGCGGGTGAGAATCGGGTTGGGCGTTTTCGGTAGCAGCAGGGCGGTGTGTTGAAACTCCGAGCCTTGGGATTTGTGTACCGTCATCGCGAACACGGTTTCTACTGCGTGTAGGCGGGAAGGCAGCACCCAGTGAATGGGGTTTTCCGGGTCGCTGGTCGGAAAGGCGACTCTTAACAGCGATCTTCCTGGTGCTCCTGGTGAAGGGCGGGGATCTGGCACCGCCATTGTGATGCCGATATCGCCGTTCATCAGCTTTAGGCCGTAGTCGTTTTGGGTGACCAGTACCGGGCGGCCTTCAAACCAGCCTTTTTCTAACGTGTGGTCGTAGCCGAACATCAGCTTTTCGCTGCGCAATGTTTTGGCGATGCGCAGGTTTAAGCCTTCTACGCCCCACGGGCCTTTGCGTAGCGCGCACAGCAGCTGAAAGCGACTGTAGGCGATTAGCACTTGTTTTGCCCAGGCATCGTAAACTTTGCCATTCTCTTCAAACGCTAGCGCGGTATTAGGCCGTTCACTCGCTAAGGTATTCAGGTAGTAACGGTAGCCGGTGGGCGGCGCAATTGGCTCGCCCTTGTGGTTGGTGCGGCCTTCGCCTGCGTTGGGAAAACGTTCCGGGCTGCCGGTGATCACCAGGCGCTCTAGGGCGCTGTCTTCATTTTGTGCGTCTGGCTTTAACACTAAGTGGCGCAAGTCGGCGTAGCCGTTATTCAGTACGCCATGCACGGCTTGGTGCTTTTGCCGTTCACTTAGTTCATCGCTTAACGGCTGGTTAATCGCCTGGGCGAGCTGGCCGATGCCGCTTTGGGCATTAAAGCGGTGGCTTACCCGCAGCATGGTAATGGCTTGATCCAGCGGCTGGCCGTTGGGGTCGATTAACGCTTCCGGCAGCGGGTGGCCGGTGAGTTCGGCCAGCCACTGCGCCGTGGCGGGGGTGTAGTGGGCAGCGTCGGCGCGGCGGCATAGGTCGCCCAGCACGGCACCGGCTTCTACCGAGGCCAGCTGGTCTTTGTCCCCCAGCAGCACCAGCTTGGCGCTGGCGGGCAGGGCGCTGAGTAGCGCCGTCATCATTTCGATATCCACCATTGAGGCTTCATCCACCACCAGCACATCCAGCGCCAGCGGGTTGGCGGCGTTGTGGCGGAAGTGGCGGGTGTCTGCCCTTGCGCCCAACAGCCTGTGAAGCGTGGTCACTTCCGAAGGAATGTCTATTGCGCTTGATGAGGAAGCGGCTGAGTGCTCGGCTAATAACGATGCTAATCCGCTGATTGGTAGGTCATTGACCTGCCCGGCAATGGATTCATTTAGCCGGGCGGCGGCTTTGCCGGTGGGGGCGGCTAGGCGAATGCGCAGCGGGTGAGCGTTGGGCTGTGCTAGCTGCATGGTTTGCAGTAGGGCTAGCAGACGCACCACCGTGGTGGTTTTGCCGGTGCCGGGGCCGCCGGTGATGATGGCGAACGGGCTGCGGGAAGCCAGCGCGCAGGCGTTCTTTTGCCAATCCAGGCTGTCGCTGGCGGGGAATAATGTTTCTAACGCGCTTTTGAGTAGCGGGCTTTCCGCGGTGTTGCCTACGCTAAGCCGGTTACCGATTTCCTGGTGTAGGGTTTGCTCAAACTGCCAGTAGCGGCGTAGGTAGAGTTTGCTGGAATTGTCGCTGTGGCTCACTACCAGCGGCGTATTGCCGGGGCCGTTGCTGATCAGCGTGAGGTGGTTGAGCGCGGCCTGCCACTCGCTCAGCGTTAGCGTTGCCAGCACGTGGCTGGGTAGCGGCGGCGGGTCGTTGAGGTCGTCGCCTTCGGGCGGTAATGAAAGGGCAAAATCTGGGGCTTCCAAGGTAGCGGCTAAATCTAAGCATACATGGCCACGGCCAAGCTGGTGGCTGGCCAGGGCTGCGCCCAGCAGTAGCAGCGGCGGGGCGTGTTGGCTTTCGCGCTCAAAAAAGCGCACCAGGGCAAGGTCTAAATCCCGCAGCCAGCCACGGGAAACCCAGCGCTCACACAGTTGTAGCAGCGCGGCGGTATCGCTTAGCGCGGGGTGGGGTTGGGCGGCACTGGCGGCTGATTCTGTTGGAGGTGTTAACGGTGCGCTTGAATCAGATGCAGCGGGCGGTGCGTCATCTGCGAACAGGTCTAGGTTCATAGATTGTGTGTCTCTATTGCTCATACCACCGCCTCTAGGCCTGTTTCTGATACTGCATCTGCTGCCGTGCCTGCAAAGAGGGCATCCAGCGCTTCGATTAGCGCGACCGGCGCAGGCACGGCGTGTACCCCGCGGGCGGTGGTGCGGCTGCCGCGCAGAAATACCGTCATCGAGCCGCCCAAATGCTGGTGCGGGTCGTAGTCGGGCAGGCGTGCTTTGAGCAGCCGGTGGAGCGCGAGCAGGTAGAGCGCTGCTTGCAGGTCGTAGCGCTTTTCGAGCATGGCGTTGCGCAGGGCATCCGCGGTGTAGGCGCTGTCGTCGCTGCCCAGGTAGTTGGATTTCCAGTCGAGCACGTAGAAGCGGCCTTCATGCTCAAAGGCCAAGTCGATAAAGCCTTTGAGCATGCCGTTGAGGGTGTCGGCATCCAGCGCAGGGCGCGATACCCCAGGCAGTAAGTGGTCACTTACCAGTTCATCCAGCTTGCGCGTACCTACCTGGTGGGCGGCAAACCAGAACTCCAGCTCTACCTGGTAGCTGCCTAGTTCGCTTAGCGCTACTTGGTCGCTTTCGCCAGGTTGTGAAAGTGGCTTTGACGAAGGCAGGGGAAGAGGGACATTGAGCAGTTCTTCAAACCAGCCCGCCAGGGTGTCGTGCCATGCCTGCCAGCCGCGTAGCTGTACCCGCCGCCGCAGCATATCTTCCCGCGCGGCGGGGTCTTCCAGCGCTTTATTAAAGCCTAGCTGGCCCGCCCACTCTAACAGCCCGTGTAAAAAGGTGCCGGGGCCGGGGCCGCGTGGAAAGCGGTGCAGGTGAAACGCTTCGGTGTTGATGGCGTTGTCGTGGGGCTCATCCAGCACTTCCAGGGTGGTGGCTTCCTGGGGCGTGGTGGGTTCCGGCGTGGGCGTTGGCTGCGCCGTGGGTATCGCTGCTGAAATTGCCCCCGAGGTGCGCAGCGCCGAGTAGCTGGCGATCCACCACTGTTCCCGGGCGGGGCGCAGCGGGGTGCGGGCATAGCCCAATGCTTGCTGTTCCGGCGCGGGGGTAAAGCGCAGCGCGGTGGGCTCCGGCGCGGGGCTTAGCGCGATATCGCTGCCTTTCACTAGCTCGCCTAGCGCTTGGGTAAACCCGCTGGGGGCGATGGCTTTGCCGCCGTTGATCAAGTGGCCGATGGCACTGTTCTCGCTGCCTTTTAGCGGAGCCAGCCCCAGCCAGGTGGCGTGGCGGGCGCGTGTGAGCGCCACATAGAGCTTGCGCAGGTCTTCGCCCAGGCGCTCGCGGTCGGCGGTGGCCAGCGTCGCTTCATCGGCGCTCAGGCTGAGTTGCAGCCTGCCTTCGCTGTCGTGCCAGCGCAGCGGCAGGTCGCTGTCGCTGACCGGGCGGTGGTTGGCGATAAATGGCAGGAACACCAGCGGGTACTCCAGCCCTTTGGATTTGTGAATGGTGACGACCTTGACCAGATCGGCGTCGCTCTCCAGGCGCAGCTTGTGGCTGTCGCCGTGACTGTCCGGGTCGGCAATCGCCTCGGCCAGAAAACGAATCAGCGCGTGTTCGCCATCCAGTTCCTGGCTGGCGTGCTGGAGCATTTCGCCGAGGTGGAGCAGATCGGTTAGCAAACGCTCACCCTCCTTGAACTCACCCAGCAGCCGGGCGGCGATATCAAAATCGACCATCAAACGGCGCACCAGCGGCAGCACACCCTGGCGCTGCCACAGGCGGTGGTAGTCGCTGAACTGTTCGACCCGCGCTTCCCAGGCCAGCTCGCTCTGGTTGAGGTAGTCGAGTTCTTCCAGGCTTAGCCCGATCACCGGCGTGGCCAGGGCGGCGCGCAGCTTGGACTCCGCTTGGCGGGAGTTGGCCTGGGGCTCGGCGCAGGCGCGCAGCCAAATGGCCAGCTGCGGGGCAATGGGGGAGCTAAACACCTTGTCGTGATCGGAAAGGTACACGCTCTTGATGCCGCGACTGGCTAGCGCTAAGCGAATCGCCCGGGCTTCCTGCAGGCCGTTGACCAGCACCGCCATGTCCGAGGGGGCCAGCGGAGTGAGTGATTGCTCTCCGTTATCGTCCCCAGGTTCAACAACGGGTGCAAAGCCTGCCTGCAACTCGCGGCCTGCTTCCAATAGCGCGGCCATCTGTGAGGCGCAGCGCTCGGCCATCTCGGTTTGGTAGGCGGTTTTGGAGAGCGGTTCGTCGCTTTCCAGGGGCCACAGGGTCATCGCGGGTAGCGGATTGCCGTTGAGCACCAACGTGTCCTTGGTGCCTTTGGCAGCGACGGGATTAAACGGCAGCGGGTTGTCGCCATCATCCAGGCGGAACAGAAAGGCCCCGGCGTCGTGCTTATCGGCATAGCTAAAGCAGTGGTTGACCGCATCGACCATCGCTTTGCTGGAGCGAAAATTGGTGCCTAGCGTCACGTGCCGGCCATCGGTGTCGTGGCGGGCCTGCAGGTAGGTGAAGATATCCGCACCGCGAAAGGCGTAGATGGCCTGCTTGGGGTCGCCGATCAGCAGGATGGCGCTGTCGCGCCGGGGCGTGGCGACGTCATACACAGCGTTGAAAATGCGGTACTGAATCGGGTCGGTGTCTTGGAACTCATCAATCAGCGCCACGGGGAACTGGCGCTGGATCTGTGCGGCCAAAGCCTCTTTGTTGGGGCCTTGCAGGGCGCGATCCAAGTGTGTGAGCAGGTCGTTGGGGCCCATTTCGGCTCGGCGCTCCTGTTCGCGCTCCAGCCGGGTGCGGCACCACTGCACGGCGTGAATCAGCAGGTCGTTGCGGGGCTCGGGCAGGGCATCCAGCGCTGCCGGTAGCTGCGCCAGCGCCTCCCACACTTGCGGGCAGGGCGGCGCGCCCTCTTTCCAGATATCCGCCATGCCGTCGGGGGTCATGCGTTTCCAGGCGGCATCGGTAAGCGCGGGTCGGTCGGCATCGCTTTCGCTCCACTCGCGCAGGGCGCCTAGCCAGTTGGCGCGGCTTTTGGCGTTGAAGCTTTGGCCCTTGAAGGCTGTGCTTTTGGCAGCTTCTTCCAGGGCGGGCACCAGTTTATCCAGCCAGGCGGGCCAGGGGGCTTTGAGTTCGCTAAGCTGGGCGCTGCGTTCGGCCTGGGTGGCGGCTAGGGTCTCACTGGGTGCGGGCTTTGCGCCGCCCAACGCTTCGCTTTCGGGCAGTAGCCGTTGCAGCGGGGCGTGCAGGTCGTCTGGGGATTTCCAGTAGCGGGTGACAATGCCGAGGGCGTCGCTGTCCAGCGGGTAGTAGAAGCTGCGCCAGTAGTCGCGCACCACTTCTTGTTCCAGCTCGCGCTGGTCATTCTCTAAATTGAGCGAGAACAGGCTGCCGCTATCGAAGGCGTGTTCACGCAGCATGCGGTAGCACCAGCTGTGGATGGTGGAGACCGCGGCTTCGTCCATCCACTCGGCGGCCAGCGCCAAGCGCCGCGAGCAGGCGGGCCAGGTGGCGGGGTCGTATTGGTCGCGTAGTTGGAGGAGCAGCTCATCGCTTGCTTGCCCATCATCGCGAAACACTTCCGCCGCTTCTACCAGCCGGTTGCGAATCCGCTCGCGCAGCTCTTGGGTGGCGGCGTTAGTAAAGGTAACAACTAAAATTTCCGGCGGTGTGAGCGGACGAACAAACGCGGTGTCGTCGTCAACGCGGTGGCCGCCGAGTACCAAACGCACGTAAAGCAGCGCAATGGTGAAAGTTTTGCCGGTGCCCGCGCTTGCCTCTATCAACCGGCTGCCGTGGAGCGGGAGGCTCAATGGATTGAGGGGGGCGGGCTGGCTCATAAGAGAATACGTTTAAACCCTGTTGGGAAACCTTGGCTGGCGGGGAACAATTGGCTCATGCTGCTTCCTCGCTATCAATCGGGTGTGACTGTGCCAAGGCGATTGCCTGGAAGTGCGTGGGTTCAGCTCTCGAAACATAGCTCACGATATCCACCGGTAACTGTATGCGCTCCTCAAGGGCCATTTTGAGTTCAGCGCAATCAATCAGAGGGATCGCGGTAGGGGTGATCAGCAATAGATCAACATCACCGCCTCGCTTGGTATCATCCAGTCGCGAGCCAAACATGTGGACTTGCACAGAAGGCTTAATGAACTCGCGGACACTAGCAAGAATAATGGCACGCTGTGTTTGAGTAAGTCGCATTAAGGTAGCTCCTTGCTTGTTAGGGTCTCTTACTGGATTTACTGGAGCTTCGTCACCTAGCAATTGAGTGCCCAGCCACTCCTAAAGCATTCCGTTCGCCTAATTAGCCTATCTAACCAATAGGGCGCGCTTCGGCTAAAACTTTCGCTTGGGTGGGGGATGGCTCATCAGTCGATATATAGGTCACTATATTCACTGGCATCTTTAGGTATTCTTCAAGTATGTCATTTAGTTTACTGCAAGCCTGTGACGGTATCTCTTGCTGAGAGATCAGCAGTAGATCCACACCGCCGCCTAACTGGGTATCATCCAGCCGCGAACCAAAGACACGAACGTCCACATCAGCATCAATTAACTCTTCCACTCCAGAGAGGATGATAGCGCGATGTGTTTGTGTAATACGCATAAGACCGCTCCTAAACTGTATGAGAACCCCGCCACCTGATAATCTTGTCACTGAGCCACACTAGGTGCATTTTAGTTTACGCTACCGGCGGCTTCGGTTCACTCTAACGATGGGATCTCATGCTGACATCGCTGCTGGATAATGACTTCTATAAAATCACGATGCAAAACGCCGTGATTAAACGTTTTCCCTATGCCCATGCGCGCTACGCGTTTATCAATCGTGGCAAGCACGCCTTTCCTGATGGATTCGGCGATGAGCTTCGCCGTGAAGTCGATAAGATGGCGGAGCTTCGCTTGAGCGATGAGGAAAAGCGCTATCTTGAAAACACCTGCCCTTATCTCGACCCTACCTATCTCGATTTCCTCGCCGGGTTTCATTACAACCCCAGCGAAATAATCATCGAGCAGCAGGGGAGCGAGCTTTCGGTGATCATCGAAGGGCCGTGGTATCGCACCATTTTGTGGGAAGTGCCGCTGATGGCGTTGATCAGCGAGCTTTGGTACCGCGTGCGCGGGGTGACGATCACGCCGGAGGCTGATGCGCTGATTGAGCAGCGCGCCCAGGAGAAGATCGAGCTCTACCGCCGCTTAGGCCTGAAGATTGCTGAGTTTGGTACCCGCAGGCGCTTCTCGTTTGATGTTCATGACCGCGTGGTGGGCGAGCTTGGCCACCATGGTGGAGAGGCGTTTAGCGGCTCCAGCAATGTGCTTTTAGCCATGCGCCACGGGGTTAAACCGATCGGCACCCACGCCCATGAGTGGTTTATGTTTCACGGTGCCCGCTTTGGTTTCAAAATGGCCAATAGTTTGGCGCTTGAGCACTGGGTGGATGTGTATCGCGGTGATTTGGGTATTGCCCTAACGGATACGTTCACCTCGCGAGCGTTTTTTGAAAGCTTTGACAAGAAGTTCGCCAAGCTCTTCGATGGCGTGCGCCATGATAGCGGCGACCCTATTGAGTTTGCCTCACAGACCATCGCCCACTACGAGCGCCTGGGCATCAACCCGCTGAGCAAGACGATTATCTTCTCCGATGCATTAACGCCGGAGCGGGTCGAGCGTATCCACGCTTTTTGTCAGGATCGTATTGGGATGGCTTTCGGCATCGGCACCAACTTCACCAATGATGTTGGCGTCGAACCGATGAACATGGTGGTCAAAATGGTCGAAGCGCGCCCAGAAGGGCAGGGCTGGCTGCCGGTGATCAAGCTCTCCGATGTGCCGGAAAAAAACACCGGCGACCCGGAAATGATCGCCCTGGCGAAGCGGGTACTGTCGCTGAGTCAGAAGAACGATTAGGGCCTAACCTATAGGAGATACTTTTATGACGATTGCCACACAGTTGGAAGCACGAGGGGAAGCCAAAGGTAAAATCGAAGGCAAAATTGAAACCGCTCGAAACCTCCTGAAAGAGGGCGCCGACCCTCAGTTCGTCGCCAAGGTGACAGGGCTAACTTTGGAAGACGTTAAGCGTCTTCAGTAACTAAACATTAATTCTTCACCGATTTGTGCAACGGCGCATAGAGCGCTTCGCTCAATGTGGCGAAACTGTGGCCTAGGGCGCGCTCACTAAATAGCCGCTCAAAGTTCGGCCATTGGTGGGAGAGATAGGCGCTTTGGGCGACTTCGCCGGTTTGGAAACGGCCGCCTTCGTAGGCAGTTTCGGCGGCGGCGTAGGCGTCGCTGTCGGCCTCAGATTCTGACGTTCCCTGCTTAGCTAGCCAGGCGAAAGCGGCTTGAGGAGCCAATGGGAGCGGCGCCTGCATGCCATCGCACCAGGCGCTGAGCAGGGCTTGCAGCTGGAAGCGGGCATTGTCGGTATCTAGCGGCTCAAGCCGCACATGGCCCGCTTTTGAAAGTAGCTGGGTGGTCATTGGGCGCTCACTATTGCCCGCTAAGTGGGCCACCCAAGGGCGCAGTAGGTGCTGCCAGCGGTACTGGCCACGCCCACGCCCTTGGCTGACCAAGCTGCTGCTGAGCAGTAATAGGCGGCAGCGGTTGCCCTCGTGGTCTTCTCTTAGCTCGCCCAGCCAGTCTTCCAGCGTTACCTTTCCTTTAGCTCCTTCAGCTCTTTCAGCCCCTTCAACAACATGCACCGCCTGGGGCGCTGCTACCACCTGGGGCCACTCTTGCAGCGCTTCTTCGTAAGCGCCAAACAGTGCCTCCATCGGTTCCGCCAGGGCTTCACGCATCCGCTCGCCAAAGGCACCCACTGCTAACACCCCCTGACCTTTAAAGCGTTCCAATTCGGCATGTAGCGCTTCAATACGCGGCTGGCCGTTATCCACGGCATGGCGTTGGGCGGCGATTAACTGATCCTGTAACTGCCAGTTCTGCAGCCCATCTAGTGTGAAGGGTTCAACGTCCAGCTGGGTGAGTTCTTCCTGCTCAAAATAGACCCCCAGGCGGTGATTGAAAAACGCTTTGGCGGGTTCACGCAGAAAGCCGCCTAGCTGGGCCAGGGTTAACGAAACCGGTTGTTTGCTCTCTGCTTCCACCCTTGGAGGTGGGGCACCAGCGCGGCTTATATTCCTAGGGGCGTGTAGGGCGTGCCACTCGTGGGCATATGTAAACAGCCGTGCTTGAGCGGGGGAGTCGCTGATTTGATCAGCAAAGTAGCGGCGGCTGAACGGCTGTAGCGGGTGCTCGGTGGTCAGGGCATCAAGCAGTGGCTCGCCGTTCTGGGTGTGCCAGCCCGCTGTAAGATGGTCGCGCAGTTGGCCGACTAGCACCGAGGGCGGCATGGGGTTGTTGTCAATCTGGCTGCGGCCTACCCAGCTAATATAGAGCTGCTGGCGGGCGGAGAGCAGCGCTTCCAAAAACAGGTAGCGGTCATCTTCCCGCCGCGAGCGGTCGCCGGGGCGGTAGTCGCTGCCCATCAAATCGAAATCCAAAGGCGGCTGGGAACGTGGGTATTCGCCGTCGTTCATACCCAGCAAACAGACCCGCTTAAACGGGATGGCGCGCATGGGCATTAAGGTGGCGAAGTTAACCGCCCCGGCCAGAAAGCGCTGGGAAAGGCTGTGCTCGTCGATCTGCCCCAGCCAGTGTTCGCGCACCATGGAGAGCGGCATTGGGTCAAAAAGCTCGGCTTCTTCGGTGCTGTCTAATAGCTGTTGAAGCGCAGTCTCCAGCTTAGTCAGCATCACGCTTTCTTGGGCGTCGTCGGTGAGAAAATACGTTTCAAGTAACTCGCGCAGCCGGGCCACCCAGGTGGCGGCGTCCGTGGGTTGGCAGAAGGTTTCCCAGGTGCTTTCCAGCTTCTCCAGCAGGTTCGCCAGCGGCCCAGCCAGTGAGGCTTCTAGCCCACCAATATCATCAAACGGCTCGATGCCTTGCCAGGCGTCGGCGCTACCTACCGTGTAACCCAGCAGCAGGCGGCGCAGGCCAAAGGCCCAGGTGTTTTGGGTGAGGCCTTCGGGTAGATCCAGCTGGGTGCGCTGTTCTGCATTCAGCCCCCAGCGGATGCCTGCACCTTCAATCCAGCGGCTGAGCGTCGGCAGGTCGTGCTCATCAATGCCAAAGCGGGTACGCAGCGCGGGGACTTCCAACAGGTCTAACAGGTCGCTTACCGATAGGCGCAGCTCCGGCAGGCGCAGCAGTTTTTCCAGCGCAATCATCATCGGCAATCGGTGGCGGCTGGCCTGATCCGACAGCGTGTAGGGAATGTAGCGCGGGTCGTCGGGTTTCGAGTGATAGCTACCAAAAGCGGAACGGTACTGGCCGAACACGGCTTCAATATGCGGCGCGTAGCGGTCAACATCCGGCACCATGACAATGATGTCGCGGGGGCGTAAATCCGGGTCGGCGCTGAAGGCTGCGAGTAGCTGGTCGTGAAGAATCTCCACTTCCCGCTGGGGGCCGTGAGCGATATGAAACACGATAGAGTCGTCGCTGGCCGGGTCTAACGCGGGCCAATGGGTTTGGGTTTCTGTTACTGGGCGCAGTTCGCGAATATCGTCTTGGAGCTGGCTGAGTAGGCAGCTGCGTTCGCCATCGCTAAATGGCTCAAACATATCAATGCGCAGCGCTTGCTGCTCGAAGAGCGTTTGGTAGTTGCCCGAATCGTCGTGCTCATCGAGCAGGCGCAGGTAATCGCGCCCTTGCTTGCCCCAGGCTGCTAGCAGCGGTTGGGCGTGCAAATGCAGGGCATCGCTGGCGTCACCGGTGCCCAGCACGTCTAATGCATCCGGCATGCCAGCTTTGCGCTGCTGGCGGTAGCGGCTGGCGCGTAGCAGATCCTTGTGTTCGATAATATCCGCCCAGTAGAACTGGCAGGGGTTGTGCACACAGAGCACGATTTGGCAGCAGCGCGACAGCGCCGCGAGTGCTTCTAGTGTTTGTTGCGGCAGCGATGAAATACCGAAAATAATCAGCCGCCTGGGCAGCCCGTTCGGGCAGTCTTGGCCTTCAAGCTGTTTAGCAACTTCCAAAAAGCGGCTGTGTACCTGGGCGCGGCTACTGTTAAGGCCCGCTTCGCCCTGAGTGTTGGCCACATCGTCGCGTAGGGCGCGCCATAACGCAGGCTGCCAAAGCTGGTGTTCTTCCAGCGGGCGGGCTTCGCCACGGGCGGTGATGAGTACATCGTTGTCCTTCGCCCAGGCGTCCAGCCAGTCGGCGCGATACACCTGATACTGATCAAACAGATCCGCCAGCCGCTCGGCTAGTTGGTAATGCTTGCGCTGGTCGCGGTCAACTTCTAAAAAGCGCGCTAGCGGCGCAAAAGCTTTCTGCTCGGCAAGGCTAGGCAGCAGGCGCAGTAAGCGCCATATCAGCCGCGATTTATCAAATGGCGAGGTTTCGGGAACCGCCTGATCGTCATGGGTCAGCTGCGTCAGCACCGTGCGGTAGGCCTGCCATAGAAAACGCGCAGGCAGCGTGACGTTCAGCGCTGCTGCAATGCCCGCCCCGCCTTGAGCCGGGTCTTCTGCCAATGCCAGTTTTAGCCACTGTCCGATACCGTTGCTCTGCACCAGAATAGTTTCATTTTCTAGCGGCGAGAGCGGGTGTCGGCGCATCCACTCCACTGCCAAACCGCGCAAATCTTCCAGGCGATTGGCGTGTACCACCATAAAGCCCGGCGCTAAGGGCGTTTTTGAGAGCAGTGGGTTTGCAGACATGCACGGTGTTCCTTCACGGCAGGGGTGTCCACTATAGTGACATAGGGTGCAGCTCTCTGCAGAATGTTCTCAAATCTGGATAAGTGGGTGCTATTTTTTTTAACCGCTAGGACTTATGTCTTAGGAGTTTATGTCTTAGCAGCTGGTGTCTTAAGAGCTTATCTTAGATGGTCATAGAGGGGATATAACTGAAACCGGCCACCACATCTTAAGTGGTAGCCGGAATTTTAAGGCATAAGCAGCGCTGGTGGCCGACTTAATGTTTCAACATGAAGTGCTCAGTACGACATCATCATTGAGCCAAAGCCAATCGCACCGAACAGCATCGCACCGACAAAAATGGCGAGATATATTAGGATCAATACGCCGAAGATAGTGAAGTGCGTTTTGATCTTCTCAAGAGCAAATTTTGTCTCACGTGCATCACCGCTTTGGAAAGCTTTGTTAGCTGCTTTGGCCGATTGCATTAACACAATGCCTGCCCAAACAGGGATCCAGGCAACAATGATGCCGACGATGGAAATAGCGCTCAAAATCCCAGAAATAATCAGCATAACGCCCGTTAGCTGCATCCAAAATTTAGCACGGTAGATTGGCTCAATTACATCCTTCAACAGTTCTTGCTGTTCCATTTCTTAATTCTCTGCTCATGGTTAATTAAAGTGAAGGATTATAAGTGCTTCATTTGAATTTGTCTTTAGTGAAATGATTTTTTTGCTTTTTGTATAGATGAGTTTTTTTACATTCACTCAATCGGTGAGTGAATGTGGTGGACTGAACTCACTCTATCCAGTGCGGAGTTCCTAACCACCATAGCGACGAGGGAGGATAAGCTTGGTCGATATTTCATTTGTGTAAGCGTTTGAAGGATTGAGCCGCTAAGTGTTAATCGTCTTGCGGGATGGGGATTATATCGCCAAGCTATGCGGATACCGTGAACAACGCTAAGAGAGAACCTAATGACCGAGTCTACCAATAATTCCCGCCGCCACTCTGCTCAAGTGGTCGATGGCCCCGGCAAAGCCGCTAGCCGCGCCATGTTGCGCGCCGTGGGTTTTAATGACGAAGATTTCAAAAAGCCTCAGGTGGGGATTGCTTCTACCTGGAGCATGGTGACGCCGTGCAATAGCCATATTAATGAGCTGGCCGAGTTTGCCCGTGATGGCGCGGACGCGGGCGGTGGTAAAGGTGTGATTTTCAATACCATCACCATTTCGGATGGTATTGCCAACGGCACCGAAGGTATGAAGTATTCACTGGTATCCCGGGAAGTGATCGCCGATTCCATCGAAACCGTCGCGGGCTGCGAAGGCTTTGATGGCTTGGTCGCGATTGGCGGCTGCGATAAGAATATGCCGGGCTGCCTGATGGGGTTGGCGCGCTTGAACCGCCCCAGTGTGTTCGTGTACGGCGGCACTATTATGCCCGGCAAAGGGCACACTGATATCGTCTCGGTGTTTGAAGCGATGGGTGCGCATTCCCGTGGTGATATCGATCTGATCGAGCTTAAAAACATCGAAGAAACGGCGATTCCTGGGCCTGGTTCCTGTGGTGGTATGTACACCGCCAACACCATGGCCTCGGCGATTGAAGCGCTGGGTATGAGCCTGCCGGGTAGCTCGGCGCAGAACGCTATCTCCCAAGAGAAGCGTGACGATTGTAAAGCCGCGGGCGAGGCGGTGCTGGCGCTGCTGGCTGACGATATCAAACCTTCCGATATTATGACCCGAGAGGCGTTTGAGAATGCGATCACCGTGGTGATTGCCCTGGGCGGTTCAACTAACGCGGTACTGCACTTGATTGGCATGGCGCGCACCATAGGCGTTGAACTTACCCTTGCTGACTTTACCGAGATTGGTAAGCGTGTGCCGGTACTGGCTGACCTGCGCCCCAGTGGCCACTACATGATGAGCGAGCTGGTAGCGATTGGCGGTATTCAGCCGCTGATGAAAATGCTGCTGGATGCCGGTCTACTCAACGGTGAGTGCTTAACCGTTACGGGTAAAACGCTGGAAGAGAACTTGGCTGAGGTCGAGCCCTATCCTGCTGAGCCGCCGATTATCGCCCCCTTAGGTAACCCGATTAAAACGGAGAGCCATCTGCGCATGCTTTACGGCAACCTCGCGCCGGAAGGCGCGGTAGCGAAGATTACCGGCAAAGAAGGCACGCGCTTCTCGGGTTCGGCGCGGGTATTCGGTTCGGAAGAAGAGGCGCAGGCGCGCATTAACGATGGCACGGTGGTCGCGGGTGATGTGGTGGTGATTCGCTACGAAGGTCCGAAAGGTGGCCCGGGTATGCGCGAAATGCTCACGCCGACATCCGCGATTATGGGCCGAGGCCTAGGCAATGATGTGGCGCTGATCACCGATGGACGTTTCTCGGGCGGTAGCCACGGTTTTGTGGTCGGACATGTGTCACCAGAAGCCTTCGACGGTGGCCCGCTGGCGCTGGTGGAAAATGGCGACACCATCACCATTGATGCGGAAGCGGATACCATCGACGTGGATATATCGGATGATGAAATGATCCGCCGCCGCGCTGCGTGGCAGCAGCCGGAACCCCGTTACACTCGCGGCGTATTGGCCAAATATGCGCGCTTGGTTAGTTCGGCGAGTACCGGCGCGGTCACGGACGGGGAGCTTTAACCTCCATATCTAGCGGTTAAAAGGGCGGCTTAGCGCGTTTCTTCATCTTTATACGCTTTTAAGCCGCCTTCAATATTGACCACCTGGGTGTAACCGAGTTGCTGCAGCGTGTCAGCGGCTAATGCGCCTCGGTTACCCCCAGCGCAATGACAAACGATAGGCGTATCTTTATCAGGTACTGCCTCATGGATGCGCATTTCCAAGGTGCCGCGGCTGATATTAACGGCGTTATCAATATGCCCCTGCTCAAACTCTTCTTTATCGCGTACATCTAAGACTAAATGGCCTTCAGCGATGCGTGCTTTGGCTTCGCTGGGAGAGATTTGTGTCGTACGTTGTTTTGCCGCTTCGGTAAGGCGTAAGAACTCATCAGAATGGGTAGCCATGTAACGCTCCATAAGTCGTTGAATCTGTCGCTCTTGATCTTGGTGAGCTGTCATCCTAATGTCAATCGGATCATGTAAGGTACTGATTCTGGCTAACACCATCTGGGCTTACACGACTCTGATTGAAAATAAGGAGCCGACCGTATGTCGGAAATACCGCACTCTTCCTCGCGGGTTAAAGAGGTATTCCTCGCTTTTTTACTGCTTGGGCTGACCTCTTTTGGTGGCCCGGTAGCGCATCTTGGCTATTTTCGCACCGCGTTTGTGGAACGCCGCAAGTGGTTAACCGAAAGTGCCTATGCGGATCTAGTGGCGCTATGCCAGTTTTTGCCGGGGCCCGCGAGTAGTCAGGTGGGCTTTGCACTTGGCTTGTTGCGCGCAGGGCCCTGGGGCGCGGCCATGGCGTGGCTAGCGTTTACGCTACCTTCCGCGATTGTGCTGGTGCTGTTTGCCTTTGGCGCAGCGGTGCTCGATGGCCCTATCGCCAGCGGTATTATTCATGGCTTGAAAGTAGTGGCGGTTGCCATTGTTGCTCACGCGGTATGGGGCATGGCGCGCAACCTCTGCCCCGATAAAACCCGTGCGGGAATAGCACTTGCGGCAGTATTTACGGTGGTACTAGTCAGTGGCCCGCTGGGCCAGGTCGCGGCGATTGTGTTAGGTGGCTTCGCCGGACTCGCACTTTGTAGGGATAGCGCTGCTGGTAAAACAAGTGACTCGCTGCATTTTCCGGTATCGCGCCGAGCAGGCATGGTGGCGCTGGGTTTATTCAGTGGGCTGTTGATTCTACTGCCGCTATTAGCAGGAGCGACGGTTTGGTTAGATATCGCTGATGGGTTTTACCGCTCAGGTGCGTTGGTGTTTGGTGGTGGGCATGTAGTGCTGCCGCTATTAGAAGCGGAAGTGGTGCAGTCGGGCTGGGTTACCCCAGATGAGTTTTTGGCAGGCTACGGCGCGGCACAGGCGGTGCCAGGGCCGTTATTTACCTTCGCGGCTTATCTGGGCGCGCTGTTGCCCGGTATCAATGGTTTAGTTGGCGCTTTGTTGGCGCTGTTGGCGATTTTCATCCCCGGCTTTTTGCTCTTGGTGGGGGTGTTGCCGTTTTGGAATCAATTTCGTCAGTGGGGTAGCGCCCAAGCGCTGATGCGTGGTGCTAATGCGGCAGTGGTGGGTATTTTAGGCGCAGCGCTTTATCAGCCAGTGTGGACAAGCGCAATTATTGGCGCAGAAGAGTTTGCATTGGCGCTCAGCGGTTTCTTGCTATTAACCGTATGGAAACTGCCCGCTTGGGTCGTGGTGGCTATCGTCGCGTTTGGGGGGATACTTATCGCGAACTAAATGGGGCGATCGGGGTGGGGCTGGCCTGAATAAAGACTTTGCCAGACCGCCGTGAGGCGGCCTGTGATGAGTAGCGGAGTGGGAACAGCAGAAAAAGTGTCTGCTATGGCGCCTCCAGCTCTAAGGTGCGACGCAGGGCGTGGAGTTCGTCCACTCCCAGATGCTCTAGCCTTCCGGCGAGCAAGTCGCTAATTTTCTGAACGGGAAGCCCTGCCCGGCGGGCAATTTCTCGGCTTCCTAGGTCTGATACAGCGATCAGACGCGTGATAATACGCATTAATCGCGTACGTTTTTCAAGTTCCCTGACGTCGAGGTCAGGGCTGCTTCGCGGAGGATCAAGCTGTTCCGCAGTGGCAGTTGCGCGTGCCGTGCTCATGTGGCTCCATCAGTCTGAAATGACAAACACACAATGCCGCCAACCGGGGCGCATTTCAATGCCTATTTTGATGAAAATTTCACGACCTCAGCAAAGCCCGCAAAGGGGCTAGCTCTGGTAGACTATTCGCCTTCCTATTTTGATGTGTGCCTGACGCGGTGCACGCTGTTTTTTCAATTTAGATTCGCTTTTTATAGGCCATTGGGCCGAGGAGTTTTGCATGTCATCGAACAGCGCACCCAAGGTGGGCGTGATCATGGGATCCAAGTCTGATTGGCCGGTCATGGAGCACGCTGTCTCTATGCTAGAGCGTTTGGGCGTGGCTTATGAAACGCGGGTCGTCTCGGCGCACCGCACGCCTGACCTGCTGTTCGACTATGCCAAGAGTGCTGCCGAGCGCGGTTTGCAGGTGATTGTGGCAGGCGCGGGCGGTGCTGCTCACTTGCCGGGTATGGTGGCTTCGCAAACAGCGCTGCCGGTGCTGGGTGTGCCGGTGGAGTCGAAAGCCCTGAAAGGCCTGGATTCTCTGCTCTCCATCGCGCAAATGCCGGGCGGCATTGCGGTGGGCACCTTGGCGATTGGCAAAGCGGGCGCCACCAACGCAGGCTTGTTGGCGGCGCAAATTGTCGGCCTGCAAGATGCCACTGTACGCAGCGCAGTAGAAGCATTTCGTGCTGAGCAGACGCAGAAAGTCCTTGATAACCCGGATCCGCGCCCTGAGCCGGAAGCAGAATAAGGAGCCTGCCCATGAGCTCTGGTATCGCAAAGAGCGACGTTGTCAAAACCGACATTGCAAAAAACATCGGCATACTTGGCGCAGGCCAATTAGGGCGTATGTTGGCGCTAGCGGGCTATCCGCTGGGCAATCGGTTTACCTTCCTGGATACCACGGGAAATCCCAGTGCGGGTATCGGTGAGGTGATTGTTGACCCCGACAACCAGCACTTAGCCGAGTTTTTGGCCAAGGTTGACGTGGTGACCTACGAATTTGAGCACTTACCCGTTGAACTGGTGCGTGAGATCGAGCAGCACAAGCCGGTCTATCCTAGTAGCCGTGCCATTGAAGTGTGCCAGAACCGGGTCGAAGAGAAGACACTGTTTGACCGTTTAGGCATCCCTACGCCTGCTTATCGGGTGGTAGAGAGCGCCGAGCAGCTTGAAGCGGCTGCCCGTGAGCTGGGATGTCCGGTGGTGGCTAAGTCGGTCACTGAGGGCTACGACGGCAAAGGCCAGGCGGTCTTAAAGCAGCCTGAGCAAGCGGGCGAGGCGTGGAACGCTATCGGGCACTCGCAACTGGTCGTTGAGGCCTTTGTCGACTTCGTGCGCGAAGTTTCGATGATCGCCGTGCGCGGGCGCGATGGCGAGGTGGTGTTCTACCCCATGGCCGAGAACCAGCACGTAGACGGAATTTTGCGCTACTCGGTGGCGCCGCTGCCGGATCTGGATGCCAGCGTTCAGCAGACCGCTGATGGCTATATTCGTGCGCTGCTCGATGAACTGGATTATGTGGGCGTGCTGGCGCTAGAGCTGTTTCAAACCCGCGATGGCAGCCTACTGGCCAATGAAATGGCGCCCCGCGTCCATAATTCCGGCCACTGGACAATGGATGGCGCGGTGACCAGCCAGTTTGAAAACCACCTGCGGGCGATACAAGGCTTGCCCTTGGGCGATACCCAGGCGATTGCGCCTACCTGCATGATTAACATCATTGGCCGTGAGGGCGACAACGCGGCGATGCTCGCGCTTGCCAATACGCACCTGCATCGTTATGACAAAGCCGAGCGCGCCGGGCGTAAGCTTGCCCACGTCAATATCCTCGCCCCTAACCATGCCGAACTGCTGGAAAAAGTGAACGCCTGCAGCGCGTTACTGCCTGAGGCACCGCCGCCAGCATTAAGCTTTTGCATTAAGCAGTAGCGCCACAAGCCGCCTTCTCTAAACTGCACCCCAGCCGTTGGGTTAACCTCCAAGGGCTGAGGTGTATTTGATTTTAGGTAGGTAGTGGAATTCTGTTTTTCAAAATTCATGAAATTTAACAATTTTTGCAGTGCTAAGTATTAGTTTATTATTTATTCTGGCCTCATTAGGTTATTTGATCCTCTTCTTTTGCATATGACCAGTCTAATTTATTTTAAATATTTGAATTTATTGATTTTTGTAAGTCTTCAACATATTACAAAAAAATATATGGAAGGTTGTGAATGGTTAATTCATCCAACGAGAAAAATCTTACAAAACGTTTGCGTCACGAAAAAATACGTTTGCTATATGGCAATGTTTGGCAGCCCGTTTTTGCAGGTGTATTAGGCGCTTTTTTATTAGCTTTTCTTATGAAGGAAATGACTAGCTCTGCTGTGTTAGTGGGCTGGCTTATCGCGATATTGCTGGTTTATGGGTTACGTTTAAGAATTGCTGTCCACTTTTTACGCGCCTCTTCCGCGGATCAAGAACATCCACGTTGGCTGCGTTTGTTTGTCATTACGGTATTCCTGACGGGGTGCGTATGGGGCGTGGGCGGCCTGTTAATGTTTGACGGTGAACGGCCTGCGCAGGCTGCCGCTTTAGCCATTGTTCTAGCTGGTGTGGTGGCGGGAAGCGTGACGATGCTATCTGCTCTATGGTGGATGGTTCTTTTCTTCATACTGCCTATTGCGATTCCACTGCAGCTATTATTTATATTCTCTGATGCCCCAACCCATACCATGATTGGTGTTCTATTGGGTGTTTTTGTGGCATTGCTAATCGCTACCAGTCATCGTTTAGGCCGTCTCATTCATAATAATATTGAGCTGAATTTGACGATGGCAGCCCGTGAAGTAGAGCTGCTTGAAAGCGAAAATCGGTACCTCTCTATTTTTCAGCACTCTCCGTTAGGCGTGCTGCATTTCGACAAAACAGGCAGCGTTACCGGCAGCAATGAAAACTTATTGAAAATTTTGTCTCTTGACCGTTCTAAACTACTGGGGTTTTGTATGCAGCACGATGTGGATCCGGATATAGCATCGGCTGCTCAAAATGCGCTGGATAAAGGTGCCGGATATTATGAAGGCTCCCAGTTAATGTCTTGCTTATCTAGCCGTGCGGAAGGTACGCCGGTGCGTGCTTTTTTCAACGGAGTGCGTAGCGTTGATGACGAGATTGTGGGCGGTATTGTGATTGTTGAGGATTTCACCGAGCGTAAGCGCAATGAAGAGGTTATTCACCGTCAGGCGTTCTATGATTCACTCACTGACTTACCCAATCGCCGCCTATTTATCGAACGTCTGGAAACGCTCTGCGACCAAAATCAAACCGAAACGCAGAGCGGTTTATTGATGTTCTTAGATCTGGATCGCTTTAAGTTGATTAACGATACCTGGGGCCACGCTACAGGGGATGACCTATTGGTGCAGGTAGCTCGCCGCCTGGAAAGTTGTCTGAGTGAGGGAGATATGGCTGCTCGTCTCAGCGGTGATGAATTTGTATTGCTGGCGCTGATGGAAGGGAAGGCAGAGGCACCACTCGAAGCACGCGCTGAGAGTTATATGCGCAAGGTTCAGCAGGCGCTCTCTCCGCCTTA
Source organism: Halomonas sp. ISL-56 (assembly GCF_018612805.1). Taxonomy (NCBI): domain Bacteria; kingdom Pseudomonadati; phylum Pseudomonadota; class Gammaproteobacteria; order Oceanospirillales; family Halomonadaceae; genus Halomonas; species Halomonas sp. ISL-56. The sequence continues at coordinate 35,078 of NZ_JAGGRO010000029.1, forward strand.
CCGATTGGCAAGCCAGGATACGGAGGTAACACCCAGCATAGGGTATACCTGCTTTACGACAGCAGACTGTGACCACGAGGAGGTGCTTAAACAGGCGGATGTTGCGATGTATCGTGCCAAGACCGAAGGGCGGGCGCGGCTGTGCCGCTACCAGCCCTGGATGCGCGATAAGATGCAATGATCTGAGCGCTTAAGCCAGTTGACCGCTAAGCACTACCCATAAGGCAATTAATGCAAAGTGGCCGGGATACCACGCCAGCCATAAACGGCGCGGCATAGCTAAGCTGACAGGGGGGATGCGCTGAGCTGCGCCTGCAGCAAGAATAAGCACAAATAGGCAGGTGCCTACGGTAAACGATTTGGCCATATCAGAGGCATTCATCTGCCCGGCAATCCAAAGCACCGGAAACGCCGCTAGGCCTGCCCATAGGCGCGCTTGAAAATGGCTTTCTGCTTGGCTAAGCGCATGCATGGCAAACATTAACAGCGGAATTAGCAACAGCCCGTTGTGACCGTATTCCACCCAAAAACCGAGCAAGTACCACACCGTAACGCCTACCGCCGCGCCTGCTAACAGCCAGGGTAAACCTAGCGTTTGCTGTTGGTAGTGCTGCCATCCCTGACGTACCAGCGTCCCCAAGGCTAAGCCACTGGCAAGGGTAAAGCAGACATTAAGAATAAATGCGTCTGATGAGCGTGGCATCATCATGTAAGGAAGCTGGGCGACCAGGCCGATAATTAAAATACGCCGCGAGTAGCGTAACGGATTGCGGGTATTAAATAGCCCGTGCCAAGCCACCATGGCGGCAAACAGTGGAAAGGCGATACGGCCAATGGAAGAGCCTGCCCAGCTTAAATCCCAATCACCGGGCAGCACATAGCGGGTAAGGTGATCCACGGTCATGGTGATCAGCGCCAGCCACTGGCCCCAACCTGTCCAGTGGGAAGAGGGGCGAGGGAGAGTGCCTGCATGTGGGCTAGTCGAATGAGCCATAAAACCTCCATGTTGAATAGGCGCAATGATACACAGACAGAGGTAGCTTTACCTAGTTCACTAAATTGAATGCGTTAGACAGAAACGCATCACCCCGGCGATTGCCGGGGTGATGGTCGGTTGATAGACATTAAAGCTTGCTTTGATGCTTACTCTTCTTCACCGAAATAACGGCTGTAGATCTCGTCGTAAGTGCCGTCTTCTTGCACTTCAGCCAGGGCTTCGTTGAATTTTTCGGCTAGCGCTTCGTCGCGCTGACGGAAGGCGATGCCAAAGCCGTCACCGAAGTACTCTTTAGGTTCACTGATGCGCTCGCCAATCACCACGTACTCAGCTTCTTCGCTTTCCAGCAGGGTGGATTGGCCAATTGGGAAGTCGAGGAACACAATGTCCAGACGCTCAGCTTCCATATCCAGCACCATATCATCGGCGGTGGAGTAGCGGCTAATGTCGGCCACGTCACTGAAATTATCCGTTACGTAGTTGTCCTGCAGGGTGCCGCGCTGAACGCCGATGGTCATGCCTTCCAGCGTCTCTTTGGTGGCTTCGCTGATACCCAGATCGCTTGCCGCAAACCATGCAGAGGGCATAGTGATGTAAGGGTCAGAGAACAGCACTTGCTCGCGGCGTTCGTCGTTAATGGTCATTGACGACATGATGGCGTCGTAGTTGCGTGACATTAGGCCGGGAATAATGCCGTCCCACTCTTGCTCAACCCATTCGCAGGTAACGCCCATGCGGTCACATAGCTCGTTACCCAGATCGATGTCAAAACCGGTAAGTTCGCCTTCAGCGGTGCGGAACTCCATAGGCTCGTAAGGAACGTCCACGCCAATGCGTACATTGTCGTAATCACGCGCCTGTGCCGAGGATGCGGCAGCGACTGCCAAGCCTAGCAGCGAAAGAGATAGTAGTTTTTTCATCTTATTACTCCGTAGAAAGCGGGTTCACTTAAAAGTGATCCCCGTTTTTAACTGACAAATAGTTGTTAGCCGACAATTAAACTAACCCAGGTTGGCGTTGACGAAAAGGGGACGTTACGTTGTGAACCAACGTTTGTTTGACGCTTGCACCGTTTTTCCATGATCAACCGGTTTTCCATGCTTAAGCGTCTTGAGGCCGTAGGTGGGCCAGCAGCTTTTTCTCCAGATAACGAAAGAAGAACAAAATCGCGAACGTTAAGCATAGATAAATCGCAGCCACGAATAGAAACGCCTCGAAAGGTGCGTAGTAGCGAGCGTAGACAAAGCGTGCGGCACCGGTTAAATCCATCAGTGTGACCACGCTGGCAATGGCACTGGCGTGAAGCATAAAAATCACTTCATTGCCGTAGGCGGGCAGGGCGCGGCGAAAGGCGCTGGGTAAGATGATTCGACGCATCATTAAATTCTGCGACATGCCATAGGCACGAGCGGCCTCAATCTCGCCCTTAGCGGTGGCTTTGATGGCGCCCCGAAAAATCTCGGTAGTGTAAGCGGCAGTATTCAGCGTGAAGGCGATCAGCGCTGGGTAGAAGGCTTCACGCAGCACCGGCCATAAAAAGCTCTCTTGAATGCCGTCAATAAATACTACGCCGTAGTAGATGATATAGAGCTGAATCAGCAGCGGAGTGCCACGAAAAATGTAGGTGTAGAGGTAAATCGGCAGACTGATCCATTTATGCTTGGAACTGCGCATGATGGCCAGCGGAACAGCGAGAATGAGCCCCGCAACAAGCGATAAAAATACCAGCTGAGTGGTCGTAACCAGGCCTTCCCAGTAGTAGCCCAGCGTATCCGCGGTGAAAATCGTGTTGCCAGCTAGCAGGTCATTAAACCAAGTGGAAATATCGAGCATGTCACTGACCTCCAAAGCCGATGTCGTAGTGTTTCTGCAGGCGCGCGAAAATCCATTCAGACACGCTGGCGATGAGTAGGTACGCTACGGCGACGGGGATCAAAAAGGTAAAGGGCTCATGGGTCGCTCGGGAGGCTTCTGCGGCCACCCGTACCATATCGGTTAATCCGATGACTGAAACCAGTGCGGTGGTTTTGAGCAGTACCATCCAGTTATTAGATAACCCCGGCAGCGCATGGCGCATCATTTGCGGAAAGCGGATGCGTCGAAATACGAGGCCATTGCTCATTCCGTAGGCTTTGCCCGCTTCAATCTGGCCGTTATCCACCGCCATAAAGGCGCCCCTGAAGGTCTCGCCCATATAGGCGCCGAAGATAAAACCAATGGTCAGTACGCCTGCAGCGAAGGCATTAAAGTTAATGTAAATATCGATGTCGTAGCTGTAATAGAGCATGTCGCTGATGGCGTTAACACCAATCTGGCCGCCAAAAAACAGTAGCATCATCAAGACGAGATCCGGCACGCCGCGAATCAGCGTGGTGTAAACCGTCGCCGTGCGTCTTAAAAACCAGTTGCGCGACATTTTCGCACTGGCGGTCAGTAGCCCTAAAATAATCGCTAAAATCAGCGATAGCACCGCTAATTGGATGGTGACGCCTGCCCCCTCGATCAGCCGGGGACCATAACCTTGCAAATCAATCATGGTGAGCCTCGCGGATCAGTATTTAGGTGCCAGGAATTGCTGCAGGCGCGGTGATTGCGGGTTATTGAGCACTTGGTCGGGAGGGCCTGCCTCTTCCACCAAGCCTTGGTGAAGGTAAATCACTTGGCTGGAGACATCCCGGGCAAACCCCATCTCGTGGGTGACCACGACCATGGTGCGGCCCTCTTCGGCGAGGCCGTGCATGACTTTTAATACATCACCGACCAATTCCGGATCAAGGGCTGAGGTGGGTTCGTCAAACAGCATCACTTCAGGATCCATTGCCAGCGCGCGAGCAATTGCACCGCGCTGCTGCTGGCCACCGGACATCTGGGCAGGGTAGGCGTTTGCGCGGGCCGTTAAGCCGACGCGATCAAGCAGGGCGTGGGCATGTTCCAAGGCTTCTTTTTTAGGTTTTTTCAGCACATGAATTGGCGCTTCGATGATGTTTTCCAGCAGCGTCATATGCGCCCACAAGTTGAAGCTCTGGAACACCATGGAGAGCTTGGCGCGCATTTGTACTACCTGCTTCCAATCTTCGGGCTCACGACCGTGTCGAGTGGTTTTAAAGCGAATGGGTTCGCCATGGACAATGAGGTCGCCATCGTCGGGTTGTTCAAGCAAGTTCATGCAGCGCAAAAAAGTACTTTTACCCGATCCAGAGGCACCAATCAGGGTAATCACATCGCCCTTTTGGGCTTGCAGTGAGAGACCTTTCAGAACTTCCGTATCGCCAAAGCGTTTTTTAATATTACGCACTTCAAGGGGAGTAGGCGTAGCGGCCATATCATTGGCTCCAGTACAGAGTTGCCGCAGCAACGGGTTATCAAGAACATGCTTTGATGCGGCTGGCGCGAAAAAAGGGGCGATTCTATCAGGCTGGGCGCATTATGCGCGCTTTCCTTATAACATTATGCACTCGACGTTGGTCGTATCGACGCCAAGGGGCCTGTTATCGCCTTACCATTGTTATTATCTTAGCGAGAGCTTTGCCTGACTGGGGCTCTAAGCGATAGGCGCCACCAGTAGCGCGGCGCGGGCGCCCACTTCAACCTGGGCATTGGGAAACACCACGTAGAGTGGCATATCGCCGACCCGAAACTCTCCTGTCTTAGCGTCTAGTGCCAGCAGGGTGCCTGGCTCAAAGCGGCTGAAGTTAGCCGTATCGTCGGCAAAACAGAGCTGGAAGTCATCGGAGTGACGTATTAACTCGTGATGAACCTGAAAAAACTGCATTTGCGTGGCTGGCTGACTGGGCGGGGCGCGTCCTTCACTAAGGGCCGAGAGCAGCGCACGCATCGGTTTTAGCGATGCCATATCGTTTTGACCGAAAGGGGCGACGCGGCCCAGCTCAAAGGTAAATGCCTGGGCGGCGTGATAGTGCTTGCTGTAGTGGGAGAACGTCCAGCTGTGCTGATGTTGGTGCAGCACCGCCTGCATACCCGCTGCCGCTAGCCAGCCCCACTGCTCGGCGTCTGTGGGGACGTCGGCATAGGGTTCTACAACGAAGCGGGTGTAACGGCTATCACGAATGGCGGTATGTAGGTCGTAATGCAGTTTGGGGAGCTCGGCATGGCGGGCATAAAAACCATCTACGGCGGCCATTAATTCTCTGGCGCGATTTGGCTCCTCGCCCTTCACGGTTAGCTCGCGATTAAATAGCCGGTTTAAATTGGTGGCAAGAAAACGCTGCTGTGCTTTAAGCGCAGGTAAATTGCCTAAAATCACCAGGACAGGCGCGCCAAGTTTTAGGCTGCCAGCTTCTAAGCCGCTTAACCATTCACCTAACAATTCAACGGGCGCAGTTTCATTGCCGTGGATGGCCGCTGAAAAAATGCACGCGCGGGCGTATTGGCTTTGTGTGTTGGGAATGAGTTCCAAGATACCAGGTGCCCGCAAATGGTAAGCACCGCTTGCGAAGACGCCTTGGCTGGCGGCGGGAAGCTGCCCATCAAGCGACCAGTCGAGCCATTGGCCTAGCATTGTCGCTCCTTAGCATCTGTTAACCAGTGTCATTGTCAGTATTAGAGAAGGCTAGATTTACCACGCTGAGCGTGTGTCACAAGCCTGTAGGTCGTTCGCGTGTAAAAGCCTAGCGTATTCGTGAAAAAGCGTATTCATGAAACAAGAGGCATCCGAAAGTGGCCCTACTAAGTCGCTAGCATCAAAAAAGCGCCCATGGGATGCATGAGCGCTTCTTCAATTGGCTTATCAGGTTACGCTGAGCGTTGGCGCTGCATCTCTTCCTGATACTCACCGGCCAGCGATGTTTTCTGCTTATCTTTCAGGCCGCGGCCAGCCAGTTGGAAAACCTCTTGCTCCTCCTCATCTAGGTGATGGGTGACTAAATCCTGGAGCTGTTTGGCGTGGGTCAGCCAGTGAGTCGCGCTGTAGTCAGTTTCATCGAGCAATTCTAATAGCTCATCAATTTCATGATGTTCAGCAACGCTATGGCGGGCTTTTTCCTGGGTCAGGTCAATCGACATCATGGGGATATAGAGCGCCCGCTCTTCTGCAGCAGCGTGATAGTGCAACTCGGCACGCACTTGCTGATAAAGGTTATCGCGCTCGTCGCTGTCTCCATGTGTCTCAACTAAGCGAGCGAGCAGGTCGCGCTGAATATCGTGATCCTTGCGCAGGGCTTCAAAAATCGTCATTCCAGACTCCTTGGATACGTTTGAGATAGGCAAGTCAAAAGCTAGTGGTGGATGGCGTAAAGTGCAAGGTGGCGTTCGTCGATGAAATCGACGCCCACGGACGAAAACATTCGCTTTTTTCTATGCTTGGGTGAGCTATGTTGTGGTTATTGTTTATCGGGCGACGCCCACTACACGACTAATGAGTGTAGGAATAAGCGAAGGAGATAGTAATGACGAAAGTGCTGGTACTTTATTATTCAATGTATGGTCATATCGATACGCTGGCCCAGGCTGTGGCCGAAGGCGCAAAAGGCGTCAGTGGTGTCGACGTCACCGTTAAGCGCGTGCCGGAAACAATGCCTGCCGAGGCGTTTAAAAACGCGGGTGGCAAGCAGGACTACGATACGCCAGAAGCCACACCCCAAGAGCTTGCCGATTACGATGCGATCATCTTCGGTACGCCCACTCGCTTTGGTAATATGGCTGGTCAAATGCGTACCTTCCTGGATCAGACCGGCGGTCTGTGGGCGAACGGCGCTCTGCGTGGCAAAGTAGCCAGCGTATTTACCTCTACCGGTACTGGCGGTGGCGATGAAATGACTATTACTTCTACCTGGACGACGTTAGCCCACCACGGCATGATCATTGTCCCGATTGGTTATGGTATCGAAGAACAATTTGATATTTCTAAAGTAAGTGGCGGCACACCCTATGGTGCAGCGACCCTCGCTGGTGGCGATGGCTCTCGCCAACCTGACGAACGTGAACTGAAAATTGCCCGTTTCCAGGGTGAGCTAGTGGCTAAAACGGCGGCTAAGTTGGCCAGTTAATTGTTGGTTTAAGCTAGCTAGTTCTATAGTGTTTAACTCGTTATCTAAAAAGCCTCGTTGGAGAAGTCCAGCGAGGCTTTTTTAGTGGCTGATGGCTACTCTGCCAGCTTGTCGGCAATCGCCTTGCCTAGGCTTTCTGTGGTGCCTTGCCCTCCCACATCTCGGGTAAGTACATTGGCGTTACCCTCACTTAGCACCGCCTCAATGGCCGTGACCATTGCATCACCGGCCTCTTTATAGCCGAGGTGTTCAAGCATCATGGCACCCGACCAAATCTGGCCAATAGGGTTGGCAATGCCTTTACCGGCGATATCTGGCGCGCTGCCGTGTACCGGCTCAAACAGGCTGGGGAAGATGCCCTCCGGGTTGATGTTAGCCGAAGGGGCAATGCCAATGGTGCCGGTGCAGGCGGGGCCTAAGTCCGAGAGGATATCGCCAAATAGATTGCTGCCGACAACGACGTCGAACCAATCCGGATGGAGAACGAAGTTGGCGGTGAGAATATCGATATGGAATTTATCCACCGCGATCTCCGGGTAGCCTTTGGCCATCTCGACCACCCGCTCATCCCAATACGGCATAGTGATGGAGATGCCGTTGGACTTGGTCGCGGAGGTAAGCTTCTTGCGCGGGCGGGTCTGGGCCAGCTCAAACGCATACTTCAATACGCGGTCAACGCCGGTGCGGGTCATCACCGTGTCTTGAATAACTACTTCACGGTCGGTGCCTTCAAACATTTTGCCGCCAACGCTGGAGTACTCGCCTTCGGTGTTTTCTCGCACCACGTAAAAATCGATATCGCCGGGCTCGCGACCTGCCAGCGGACTTTTGATCCCCGGCATGAGTCTGCAGGGGCGCAGGTTGATGTACTGATCAAAGCGGCGGCGGAATTGCAGCAGTGAGCCCCACAAGGAAATATGGTCGGGCACTTTATCGGGCCAGCCCACCGCGCCGTAAAACAGTGCATCGAAGCCTTTTAACTGCTCGAACCAGTCATCCGGCAGCATTTTGCCGTGCTCCAGGTAGTAGTCGCAGCTACCAAACTCAAAGGTGGTGAACTCAAGGTCAATGTTAAAGCGCTTGGCAGTGGCTTCCAGGGCGCGAATGCCTTCGGGCATCACTTCGGTGCCGATGCCGTCACCGGCGATAATGGCGATGCGGTGGGTCATAGTGGTTCCTTATCTTGTTAGTTGCTTGGCATGCTTGTGAATCGTGAATCGTGAATAGAGTGTAGCGGCTATTTTGGAGGAGATAATCAGGCTATTATTCAAGTTATTGTTGCGTGAAAGTGCAGAATGACGGAGAGGCGATATGGCGCACCTGGATGATTTGGCGTTTTTTCAGCACTTAGCCCGAGCGGGGAGCTTAACCGCTACCGCCCGTGAGCTGGGGCTGTCGCTCTCCGCGGTAAGCAAACGGCTGAAGCAGTTGGAGGCGCGCCTGGGGGTAGAACTGGCGGCTCGCACCACACGGCGGCTGACGCTAACCGCTGAAGGCGAACGCTACTTGGCGCGTGGCACGCTGATTTTAGATGAGCTGGATGAGCTGGAAAATTCACTGGGAGAGGGGGCCGATCAGGCGCTGAGTGGACGGCTGCGTGTCAACGCCACCTTTGGTTTTGGCCGTCGCCACATCGCACCGTTGCTGTCGCGCTTTTGTGCCGAACACCCCGAGGTGGAAGGGTGGTTAGAGCTGACTAATTTTCCGCTTAACCTTAGCGATCACGGTTTCGATATAGGTATTCGTATTGGCGAACCACCGGAGTCGCGCTTGGTGGCTCGGCGTATTTTGGCCAATCGGCGGGTACTCTGCGCGTCGCCTGCCTATATTGCCCAAGCGTTGCCCATTCACACACCGGCAGATTTACAGCAGCATGAATGTTTAGTGATTCGCGAGAACGACAGCGATTTTCCGCTATGGCGCTTTGAGCCTAGCGAGCAGCCGACCAAGTTAGTATCTGGAAAGATGCAGTCGGTCAAAGTTAGCGGTCGGCTGGCGAGTAACGATGGCGAAGTGATTACCCGCTTGGCCCTGGACGGGCACGGCGTGATGCTACGCTCCTGGTGGGATGTCAATGAACACCTTGCCAGCGGCGCATTGGTTGAACTGCTGCCGGGTTGGCAGGGGGTACGGTCAGATTTTTACGCGGTGTTTGAGCAGCGCCGCCATGTGCCCGCCAGGCTGCGCGCCTTTATTGACTATGTTCAGTGCGAGATCGCGAGGCGAGTGTCAGCAATGCCCGAGAGGTAATGGGCTATTGGGTGGGGCACTCTTCGCCCTGGGTAACATCAATCAACTCATCGGTGGGGAAGTCCAGCTCGGCTGCCCGCTCGCGCAGGCGGGTTTCGGTCGCGCTATCCATCTCCGGCGTGCGCGAAAGTATCCACAGGTAGTCGCGGTTAGGGCCAGCCACAAGCGCCCACTGGTAATCTTCATCCAGCTCAAGGACGTTATAGCCGCCATAGAAGGGGCCGAAAAAGCTCACTTTCAAGCGCCCAACGCTTTCGTCATCAATAAAGTAGGCGCGGCCTTCGGCTTCATCCCACGCTTGCTCTTCCAAGTTGTAGCCTCGGTTGATTACCCGCACGCCGTCGTCATCACGTAGGCTGTAAGTGGCGGTGACGCAATCTAGGCCGCGCTCAAAAGAGTGATCCAAACGGGCAATTTCGAACCACTGGCCGAGGTAGCGGTCTAGCTCGAAGCCCGAGACTGGCTGCGTGCCATCGGGTATCCCGGTGCAGCCAGTGAGTAAGGCCATGCTGACGACGCTGCTGCCTAGCAGTACTTTCATTAACGCGCTCCTTAGTGGTGAACTATATGCCATGAACTATATGTGATGAACTAGATGCCATGAACTATATGCGATGAACTATGGCCAATCGACTATGGTTAGTGCTATCTGTTGTTATTTTGCCACACAAGAGGGGGATGCTGGTGACGCCGCGTTTCCGTTTACATAACAAATATATGAGGTGCTTATGTGGTGCCAGCAAGAGATTCATTTGCCCGAGATGGCGCGTGGTTTTCATTTGATTACCAATGATGTCGCCCGGGCACTGCCGTGTTTAAGCGATTGTCATATGGGCATGTTGCACTTACAACTGATGCATACCTCCGCATCAATAACGCTGAACGAAAACACCGACCCTGATGTGCGCCACGATTTAGATGCTTTTCTGCGCAGGCTGGTGCCTGAAGAGTTAGCCTATTTCCGCCATACCTTGGAGGGCCCTGACGATATGCCAGCCCATGTGGTTGCTAGCTTGCTGGGCACTCAGCTCACCTTAGCAGTGCGCGATGGGCGCCTGGCCTTAGGAACCTGGCAGGGATTATGGTTGGGTGAACACCGCAATCAAGCCGGGCCGCGACGGTTACTGGCCACACTAAATGGGAGCGATGCCCGCTAACCTGAGACGCCAACTCTATGCGGCGTTGCTGTATAGTAAAGGCGTTTTTTAGACTTAGGCCGCCAGTGTGGCGGTTATATATCCTCGTTTTTATTCTTGAAAAAGCGCTTTTAAATGCCACGACGCTCCTTTCTTCGTTTTTCCCGCCAGCGCTGGTTGCGGCTGTTCTTCTATCTTAATCTCGCCCTGGTGGTGGGGCTGATTGCCCACCAAGTATGGCTGTACGTGGCAGAGCCTAAGTTTGAGTCGGTGCACACCCTTGAAGTGGCTAATATTCGTGAGGTACTGACGGGGCGAAGCGACTACCGCTTTGCGGTAGTGGGCAATATCAATAACTCGGTGAGCGTGTTTCAAGAAGAGATTGTGCCGCTGATTAACCAGGGTGGCATCGACTTTCTGATTTCGGCGGGGAATGCCGTGAATGGGGGACAACAGGAGAGCTATCAGGCGATTTACCGAAGTCTGGAGAAGCTCAATGTTCCTTACTTACTCACCTACGGCGACAACGAAGATAGCGACTTTGGCAGCTACTTGTTTTATGAGTACTTTGGCCCGCACTTTTACTCCTTTGTAGCGGGCAACAGTCACTTTATCTTTCTCGACGGTACCGGTAAGTCATCCACCTCTTGGCAGCTTGATTGGTTATCCCGGGAGCTAGCGGCCTCTGAGGCACAGCATAAGTTTTTGTTTGTGGGTCTGCCGCTGCACAATGTGGTGAGCGACGCGCCGCTGTTTGAGGCGGACAATTATCTCAATGATCCGCGTCTGGCGGATGGTATTATGGCGCTTGCGGAAGAGTATGGTGTCGATACGGTGTTCTCCGCCAACCTAACCCTCTTCTCCCAACAGACGGTTAACGGTGTGGATTACGTTACCACCGGCGGTGCGGGCGGTATTCTGATCGATGCCGATAGCAGCTTTCATCACTACGTCATCGTCGATGTAGCAAGCGACAATGTCGCCATTGCCCCGGTGCGTTTGAACGTGGATAGCCCCGGCTGGTGGCGTATGGTCACCAGCGTCTGGTCGACACTTTATGCATTTTTCTATGTCAGCTACACGCGGTTTTTGCTGATTGTAGGCGTACTCACGCTACTCACCCTGCGTTTGCATCGGCTGATTTTTGAAGATCGTGATTACTACCCCGATTTTGATATTGATCCAACGCCTTTCCTGGGTAAATCACTGCGCGTAGCGATGGTCTCCAATAACTACTTCCCATTTGTTTCCGGGGTGTCTGTGTCGGTGGATCGCTTGCGTAATGGCTTACGCGCCTTAGGTCACTCCCTTCAACTGTTCGTGCCGCGCTATCGAGAAGCATGGCAGGACGATAGCTCAATAAAGCGCATTCCGACGCTGATGGCGTTTGGGCAGAAGGGCGAGTTCCGGTTAACTAACCCGTTTAGCGCGCGTTTTCGCCGCTGCCTGCGGGCCTTCAAACCTGATCTTATTCATGTTCACCACCCCTTCTGGCTTGGTTCCATGGGGCTGTTTATGGGCCGTCGGCTTAAGGTGCCGGTGATCTACACCTACCACACCCGCTTGGAGCACTATGCTCATTTTGTGCCATTGCCCGGTGCGCTGTTTCGTAATCTGATCTCGCATTACTTGATCAAACGCTTTTCTAACCGCTGCCAGGGGGTGATTGTGCCGACCTATTCGGCAGAAGAGTATCTGCGCATGATCGGGGTAAAGACGCCTACGCTGGTACAGCCAACGGGCATTGATGTTGAGCGTTTCTCTCAAGTTGATGAGAGTGAACTTGACGCGTTGCGTGAGCAATTAGGTGTTAGCGCTTCACGCAAAATATTGATCAGCGTTTCGCGGATTAGCAAAGAGAAAAATATTGGCTTTATGTTGGAGTCCCTCGCCGAGCTTCGCTCTCAGGGGCACGAGGATTTTCATTTGCTGTTGATTGGAGACGGGCCTGATCGCGAGGCGATTCAAACCCAAATCGACACCTTGAAGCTAACCTCGCAGGCAACCCTGGTAGGCGCAGTGTCCCCTGAGCGAATGGCGCTTTATTACCATCTGGGCGATCTGTTTGTGTTTGCCTCTACCTCGGAAACCCAGGGTATGGTAATTCTTGAAGCGATGTCGGCGGGTCTGCCCGTGGTGGCGGTGCGTTCCAGCGGTATCGATGACGTGGTACGCCAGGGAGTCAACGGCTTCAAAACACCGCAAAATCGTCAGGCGTGGGGGCAAAAAGTGGTAGAGTTAAAAGATAGCGCAGCGCTGCGCCAACAGCTGGGCAAGCAGGCCAGCCACTTTGCCGAGGAGTTCGATATTGCCAATTTTGCCTCAGCGGTGGCTAACTTCTACGCCGAAGTGCTGGCCAAATATCACTCTCCTTCGCGATGAGACGGTTTTTTGGAGGCTTGGCGCCGGTTGGCATAACGTTTAAGGCCTATTAACAGGCCAACCCCAGCAGCGAGTCCGACAGCCGCTAGAACGATTTCCTTGGCCGACGCGGCGGTGAACAGGGCACCTAGCTGGCTACCGAGTAGAATCACCGCCGCCAGCCCCGGCACAATGCCCAGAGTGGAGCCGATCATATAGTCGCGAAATTTAAGGTGGAAAGCGCCCGCCAGCATATTGGTGAGTGTGAACGGGGCGAGCGGCAGCAGGTTGATCACCGTCATGGTTCGAATGCCGCGCTTGGATAGATAGCCAGATAAACCGCGTAGATGTTGGCCGCCATAACGCATTAGCGCCTCACGGCCTAACCAGTGCCCCACCCAGTAAGAGACCACCGACGAAGACAGCGTTCCCAGCGTGGCGTAGACGAGCCCCCACACTGGGCCAAACAATAAGCCTGTCACGACCACGAGAAGGCTAAGGGGAAACATCACCAGCAGGGCGCTGGTGTAAACGCCCATCACCGCGGCAAACATCCAGGGCGCGTTACGCCACTGGCGAATGTAACCAATCAATTCGCTAAGGCGTGCTTGGGTGAGTAGATCGTAGCGTTGCAGCAAATGCCACATGATACCTAGCAGCACAACGACGACCAGCAGGCCAACGCCCTTTATTAATGTCCGCGACATGCTCACCCACCCCACCGGCCAAAAAGTCCACAGCATACGCTAGCGACCCGATGGGATGAAGGCGCTTTTTACGCAGGCGATCGTCCTAAGCGACAGTTATTGAGCGAGTCTTAAATTGTTGAGTTGGTCTTTAATTGTTGAGCTGCGCTTCAATGACCGGCCATGCTGGGTCGCCGTCGGTAGTCGTGACGTCAGCCAGCATTGCTTCGATACGCTCTGGGTGCTCAGTTATCCACTGCTCAGCCACCTCCGCTAGGTCTTGCTCTTCCTGGCCAAAGGCTTGAATCATCCAGCTCTGTTCTTCGGCGGAGAAGGTGAACTGCTCAAAGAAGGTCACCACATTGGGGTTGGCTTCCGCATAGTCGCTGCGCAGCAGCGTCAGCACATCGCTTTCGCCGTTGTTGTCACCGAACAGATTTTCAGGGTCTTCCAGGTAGCGCATTGGCAGTTCAAGGTTCATCCAGTGGGGCGTCCAGCCTACCCAGACAATCGGTTCCTCGCGGGAAATGGCATCACGTGCAGCGGAAAGCATGCCTACTTCACTGGTATCGACGATCTGCCAGTCGCCTAGGCCCCAAGTGTCGTTATCAATGGCGTTGTGGAGAATCTCACTGGCGGCGGAGCCTGCACCAAAGCCATAGATCTCGCCGTCGAACTGTTCACGATTTTCGTCTAAATCAGCAAAACTCTGAATACCGCTCTCGTACAGATACGCCGGCACCGCCAGGGTCATTTGTGCGCCATCCACGTTATTGGCGACATCGATGAGTACACCTGACTCTTTACGGGGATTAAACATTTCTCGTTGAGCCGGCAGCCAAGCTCCCAGGAACGCATCGATATCGCCGCTTTCAATGCCTTGGTAAATCACCTGCAGGCCGATTTCCTGGGTGCTGGTCTCGTAGCCCAGTGGGTTTAATAACTGCTCGGCGATGGCGGTCTTGACGGTAATGCCGGGCCAGGCGGGGACACCGAAGTCCAGGGTTTGGTCGTCCGCCTGCGCCGCTGAGGCGAATAGCGCGGTGGTGGCGAGGGCAATGCCTGAGGCGAGAGGTTTGAGGTGTGTCATAGGATCTCCTTGCTTGGTTTTATAATCGACTAGCTGCGGGCTAGCACGCGAAGGCGTGAGGCCAGCATGTCGCGGTCTAAATAGGTGCCCTGTAAATGGCGTGCGCCGCTGTTGGGATCGAACTCGCGGCGTCCATGCAGTACTCGGCGATTATCAAATGCCACCATCTGGCCGGGGAGAAGAGTGAACTCCAGTTGGTGTGCTTCGCTGTGAAACAGTTTCCACAGTAAGGCGTAGGCGCTGTACCAGGCCTCCAACTGCTCTACCGGCAGGTGCAGGGCATCGCGAATCCAGTTGTTTAAGCGCATTTCGACCAAGTTGCCCGCGCTATCCAGGGTGATCACAGGTGCCCGCATAGAAATATCGTGGGTTTCATCCTGAAAGCGAAAATCGATAGGTGTCTTGCTGAGAATCGCCAGCGCTGCAGGGTCTTGCTGGCGCAGGGCTTCGACCACTCGCGCACCATCGGCAAACAGCGACTCGCCGCCGCTGGCGCCGTTTTGCAGGCAGTAGAGCAACTGGATATCCGGCGGCTGCCGCCAGTTGGGTAGATCGATATGCAGTGGTAATCCCACGGCGGTATAGGCCGCGTTATTGGGGTTGGGTTTGGAGCGCACATCAAAACGGGCGCCAAAATTGGTGGCGCGCAGGGGGCCAATACGTTCAGCTAAGCGGCTCACTTCTTCTTCTATCAAGGGGCCATCGGTGATCAGCGCCAAGCCGTCACGCAGCATTGCGGTGAGCCAGGCTTTTTCGCCCTGCTGGGTAAGAAAATCACTATGGCGGATGCGCTCCGGGGCGAAATTATCTACCCAGGGCTGGGTGTTGGGCTCGGTATTCATCTGCTTAGCTTCGGGACGGCGCTGGTAAAGCCAGCCACTATGAAAGGCACTGGCATGGCCATCCTGCCATTTCAGGTGTAAGTGCCCATCCTGTAGCGCCACGCTGGGAGGTTCAGTGATGGCCTCAAGGGGCAGGTAGAGCCGTTCGCGCGTCTGCGGGTGACGGCAGGCCGGGCAGGCGCAGTGGTCGCGCAGCCAGATCAGGGGCAGGGTGGTTTGTTGGCCATCTTGCCAGTTCAGCGCCACGCCCTTTTGAGTCAGCATCGCTTGAGTGAGTATCGGGCCCGCTTGATAAGGACTTAATTCGCCCATCTCTGGGGCGTGGGAATGAGGTGTCGTGAGTGTGGTCTGTGCTGCGCTATTCATTAAAACTCCGATTCGCTCCCACAACGGCATTACATAAGGGGGGTGCGTAGATGGTGTCTAGGATGCGGGGTAGCAACGGCAGTGACAAACGATTAATCTGACCCCTAAGGTGTCATTTTACTTATAGGTCTCTTTTTCATGAGTCAATTACCGCCATTGCTATGGTTACAAGCCTTTGAATCTGCGGCGCGCACGTTGAGTTTTACCGCCGCGGGAAATGAGCTGGGCGTCACTCAGGCAGCGATTAGCCAGCGCGTTCGCTTGCTGGAAGACCGTGTGGGGCAGAAGCTGTTTGTGCGTCATGCGCGCAGCTTAACGCTCACTCCCGCTGGGCAGGCGTGGCTACCGAGCATTCACGATGCCTTTGTGCGCATTAGCGAAGGTACCTTGGAAGTCTTTGGCAGCACAGCTGAGCAGCCGGTAACGCTGCGAGCCACACCTGCGATTCAGCAGTCGTGGCTGGCGCCGCGTTTAATAGCTTTCCACCGTGCTTACACGCCGGTGGCGATTCGTGTGGTAAGCGCTATTTGGCCCGATGACTTTGGCCCTGAAGGGGCGGATATCGAGATTCGCTATGGCAAAGGAGAGTGGACGGGCGTTGAAATGCAGCCGCTAGGCGAGGAGCAACTGCTGCCGGTTTGCTCGCAAGCCTTGGCACAGACGCTAACTGCGCCAAGTGATTTGGCGGGGCATACGCTGCTTCACGCAGTCGGGTTTGGCGTAGGGTGGCCGGGGTGGCTACAAGAAGCGGGGGTTGCCCATTTGGAGGCACAGTGCTGGTCGCTGACTTGCGACAACCAGGTGATGACGCTAGCCCTGGTTAGCCAAAGTGGGGGGATCGCGCTAACCCACCGCCGCTTAATGGAACAGCGTACGGATTTGGTGGCGCCTTTTGAGCTCAGTGTACCCAGCGATGAACGCTTCTGGCTGGTGCGCCCTAGCCGACGCCATGTTAGCGACGAAGCCGCCTTGGTGTGGGAGTGGCTGTGCGCTTCAATAGGGTAAGTGGTTATTGCTGTCTTAACGTCTTTTTGCCAATTTTCTTGCCATTTTGGTGCAACCGTGAAGAATGATGCGCCTTCATTGTTTAAAAAGGTGTGTTTTTCATGGACTTTACTCTTCCTCCGTTGCTCACCTCGCTGGTGGATCGCGGTAATGGCTTGCTCTGGGGCAGCGTGCTGATTTACCTGCTGATTGGTGCCGGTCTCTATTTCACGGTGATGACCCGCGGTATTCAGCTGCGCTATTTCGGCCATATGTTTAAGTTGCTGGGCAGCTCTCGCCAATCAAATGGTGGTATCTCTTCGTTTCAAGCGCTCTCCACCAGTTTGGCAGCACGAGTCGGTACGGGTAACTTGGCGGGGGTCGCGGTCGCTATCTCTTTGGGTGGCCCTGGGGCCATTTTCTGGATGTGGATGACCGCCATGGTGGGGATGGCCACCAGCTTTGTAGAGTCAACCTTGGCTCAGGCGTATAAAACCGACCACGGTGATAACACCTTCCGTGGTGGCCCCGCACGTTATATTGAGCGTGGCCTGGGGTTGCGCTGGCTGGCTGTGCTGTTTTCCATCTGTTTGATTATTGCCTTTGGGTTGGCGTTTAACAGCGTTCAGGCCAACTCTATCGCCCAGGCCATGGAGCAGGCGTTTGCCGTTCCCACCTGGGCCATGGGGTTAGTTTTGATGGTCGTAGTGGCACCGATCATCTTTGGCGGTTTAAAGTCGATTGCCAAGGTAGCTGAGCTTGTTGTGCCGCTTATGGCGCTGCTTTACCTGATCCTGGCATTGGTGGTAGTGGGTCTAAATATCAGCGACTTGCCCGCCGCCATAATGACCATTGTGCGCAGTGCGTTTGGTTTCGAGCAGGCTGCCGGTGGCGCGGTGGGCTACGCGGTTTCCCAGGCGATTATGAACGGCATTCAGCGCGGGCTATTTTCCAATGAAGCAGGCATGGGCTCGGCACCCAATGCGGCAGCCACGGCCTCTACGCGGCCAGATCATCCTGCTGCCCAGGGTTTTATTCAGATGCTTGGAGTCTTTCTGGATACGCTGGTGATCTGCACGGCCACGGCGGCCATCATCATTATGGCTGGGCCGGAGCTGATGGCGGGTGAGGAGAACAACGGGATTCAGTTGACTCAAATGGCCCTCTCCAGCCATGTGGGCGATTGGGGCGGCATGTTTATCGCGGTAGCGATTCTGCTGTTTGCATTTACCTCGGTGATAGCCAACTATTCCTACGGCGAGTCCAACATTGAGTACCTGGCCGGACGCCGCGCGCCGGTTGCCGTGTTTATTTACCGCCTGGCAGTGTTGGCGATGATTATGGTCGGTTCGGTGGCAAGCCTTGGAGCGATCTGGAACTTTGCTGACCTCTCTATGGGCATGATGGCGATTATTAACCTGGTCGCTATTTTAATGCTCTCGCCGATAGCTTTCTCACTCTTTCGGGACTACGAAGAACAGTTGAAAGCGGGTAAAGAGCCGGTATTCGACCCCAGCCGCTTCCCCAAGCTGGTTGATAAGGTTGATCCAAAGGCCTGGCCCAAGAAGTAATCGAGCTTAAGTAAACGAGCTAGCCATTTAATCCACTGGCTGCGCCCCGCCTCGCATTTTGCGTCGCGGGGCTTGTTGGTTGGCCGTTGTATAATTCGATTTAATCGAATAAAAGTCTGAAAACGTTGCGCTTTTGCTTTTTGGAAAGCGCCGTAGAATAGCTCCCATTCCTTCCCCTTAATGATTTTGGAGCTTTCCATGACGACTCGTGCCCTGGTGATTACCTCATCGATTTTGGCTGAAAACGGCCAATCTAATGCGTTGGCGAATCGCTTTATAGAACAGGCTAACGCCCGTAATGGTATGGAGGTCACCCAGCGTGATGTCGTCAAGAACGCGCTGCCCCACTTGGATATTAGTGAACTAGGTGCTTGGCAAGTGGCGGCCGCAGAGCGTACTGCTGAGCAGCAGGTTTTAGCCGCTCGCTCGGATGGCCTGTTGGCTGAGCTGCATGCTAATGATGTACTGGTGATTGCGGTGCCGATGTATAACCTGGGAATTCCTTCGCAACTGAAGGCGTGGTTTGACCGAGTACTGCGTGCCGGTGAAACCTTCCGCTATACCGAAAATGGCCCTCAAGGCTTGGTGGAAGGCAAGCGGGCGATTATTCTTGCCGCGCGGGGCGGTCAGTACGCAGGCACCGAACTTGATAGCCAAACGCCCCACTTGAAAACCATGCTAGGCTTGATGGGCATTACCGATGTCGACGTGGTTTATGCTGAAGGTCTGAACATGGGTGACCAGCATCGCGCAACTGCCCTTAAAGAAGCCTTCCAAGCGATCGATCAATTGGTTGAGGGGCTTTAAGCACGTTCAGAAGCGCTCTCAAGCTCAATGAATAAAAGGATAATCACATGGCTCGGCCGGAACTGCTCGAACAGATCTACACTATTGTCGATCAAATTCCGCCGGGGCGTGTGACCACCTACGGCCGTATTGCTGCGATGACCGAAGGCGCTACGCCGCGCATGGTCGGTTCAGCGATGCGCCACCTGCCGGATGGCCACCAGTTGCCCTGGCATCGCGTGATTGCCTCCTCTTTGAAGCTTGCCGATCACGGCGGCGCCGAGCGCCAGCACCGCAAACTGCGCGATGAAGGCGTGCTGTTCGATGCCAAAGGACGCGTGCCAGCCCACCTCGTTTGGCCTGATTGAACCTTCTAAGGCAGTTTTAGAAATAACAACGCCGCCCCATTGGGCGGCGTTATCGTATATTTAATAGCTCACTCTTCGAGATTAGCGCCCGATTTCCACGACCAGTCGCGCCAGCGCAGATCAAACAGATCCTTGCGGCGGTCTTTCAGGTTGGTCACCGAGCCTTCGGCACGTACCACCGTCAGGCGAGTAAGATCCAGATCCGAGAAGAAGATCATCTCGGTGTTGGGTGTGGTTTCCGCCAGCACCGCATCGTGGGGGAAGGCGAAGTCAGACGGTGAGAACACCGCCGATTGGGCGTACTGGATATCCAGGTTTTCAATTGAAGGTAGGTTGCCGACGCTGCCGCAGAGCACCACGTAGCACTCGTTTTCAATCGCCCGGGCTTGGCTGCAGTGGCGCACCCGCAGGTAACCGTTTTTGGTGTCGGTCCAGAAGGGCACAAACAGAATATCCATATCCTGGTCGGCCAGCAGGCGGCCAAGCTCCGGGAACTCCACGTCGTAGCAGATCAGGATGCCCACGCGACCTGCATCGGTATCAAACACCTGTAGCTCATCGCCGCCCTCAATCACCCAGTCGCGGCGCTCTTGAGGCGTAATATGCAGCTTGGCCTGGCGCTCAACGCTGCCGTCGCGGTGGAACAGGTAGGCGATGTTGTAGAGGCGGTCATCGTCACCCACTTCAATCATCGAGCCGCCGACAATATTGATGTTGTAGGAGACCGCCATACGCGACAGTTCAGTTTTAAAGCGTTCGGTGAAGCCGGCTAAAAAGCGAATCGCGCCCATTTGATCTTTCTGCGCATCGCGATCCTGAAGACCCATAAGCGGTGCGTAGAACAGCTCTGGGAATACTGCAAAGTCACTCTGGTAGTCGGAAAGCGCGTCTACGAAATATTCGATCTGCTGAAGCGCGGCTTCTACCGATGAAAACTCACGCATCTGCCACTGAACTGCGCCCACCCGCACCTGGGTCGGCTTGTTGTCGAGCACGCTGGCCGCGGGCTCAAACAGAATGTTATTCCACTCAAGCAGGGTGGCGTAACCGCGAGACTGCTCATCTTCGGGCAGGTATTTGCGCAGAAGGCGCTTTACCTGGAAATCATTAGCCTGTTGAAAAGAGAGGATCGGATCGTAGATCTCTTTACGCGAGACTTTATCGATATATTGAGCGGGCGTGAGTTCATCAGCGTGCTGGTGGTACTCAGGAATCCGCCCACCGGCAAGAATCGCCCGCAGGTTCATGGAGCGGCATAGTTCTTTACGCGCTTCGTAAAGGCGGCGGCCAAGGCGGTAGCCCCGGTAATCCGGGTGAATCAGCACATCCAGCCCGTACATGGCATCGCCATCCTCGTCGTTGAGGATGATCTCGCGATGGCCAATCAGGTCATCGTACTTATGCGGGTTGGAGAATTCGTCGTAATCCACCTGCACGGTGAGCGCTACGCCCACCAGAAGGCCATCGTCTTCAATGGCTATTTGGCCGTCGGGGAATTCCTGGATTAATTTGTCGATGGTGCGCTTCGGCCATGCGCCGCCGATATCGTGATAGACGGCGTCCATCAATGCCTTGAGCTGATCGTAGTCATCGCTCATTAGGTTGCGCAGATTAAGATGCAGTTCTTCCAGGGACATATCAGGGCTTCCCAGCGTTAGAAATCGACCGCTATTCTAGCATTATCGGGCGCTGCTCGGTTTATCAGAGGTTAAACTCCGTGTTAACGGGCGTGTCAGCGTTTGCGCCATGATGACCCCTGCCAGAATCAGCAGCCCGCCAGCAAAGTGGAACCCCGCCACTTGTTCACCCAAGAAGGCCATCGCAATCAGTGCGCTAAATAGCGGCATTAAGTTGATGAAAATACTCGATTGGTTGGCGCCGATCTGGCGCACCGCACGCATCCATAAAAAGGTGGTAATGATCGAGGCAGGAATACCTGCGTAGACAATCAGCCCGATATTATGGCCATCGATAGGCGTCATTGGCCCCATCAAATAAGGTGGTAATAAGAACAGCACTGCAAAACAGACTTGGGCGTAAAGCATCACCCAGGGCGGTAAATTCATCGACCAGCGTTTGAGCATTACGCCATAGAGTGCGTAGCAGGTAGCTGCCACTACCATCAGTGCATCACCGAGGGCCACCTGTAACTGCAGCAGCGAGAGAGGGTTGCCACGCCCGAGTAGAACGGTAACCCCCACAAAGGCAAGCACGCCGCCCACGATACCGCCCAGGGTCGGCGGCTCGCGTAGAATCAGCGCGCTAAGCAGTACGGTTAGCAGCGGCACCATGGCGGCGAGAATGCCCATGTTGGTGGCGGTCGTGGTTTCTGCCGCTACATAGGCCAGCCCTTGCCATAGCCCCATGCCGAGTAGCCCCAGCAGCGCTAGTTTAGGCCACTGGCGGCGGATTTCGTCGCGGTAGCGTAACGCTGCGGGCAACACAAAGGGGGTCATCACCGCCAGGGCGAGCAGCCAGCGTAAAAAAGCGATGCTACTGGGCGCGATGGCACCTACGCTAAGCTGGTTAATGGTCATATTGCCTGACCAGATAAGCACGGTGGCGAGCGGTGGCAGAAAATACATCAAGGGCATAGCAACGGTTCCTTATCGTTAGCCGGGTAATGTGACGTGGATTCGCACGCTGGGCAAGAGGGTAGCTCGGCAAATTTGGCAATATTCAGGTAGGTAAAGGTCTGTACGTTGCGGCGAGTATGTCATACGCTTGTTTGAATATGCTTTAACCGTGCAACTAATAATATCAAGGAGACCCGTGATGACCCGTGCGCCCGCCTATCCGCATCTGTTCCGCCCGCTGACTATTGGTCATTTAACGCTGCCCAACCGCATTTTAATGGGCTCAATGCACACCAATTTGGAAGAAGCACCCAATGGCTTTGAACGTTTGGCCGCTTTTTATGCTGAGCGGGCGCGGGAAGGGGTTAGCCTGATCGTCACCGGTGGGATCGCGCCTAATCCAGAGGGTGCGGTGTTCCAGGGAGCCAACGCGCTGGTTGATGAAGCGCAGTTGCCAGAGCACCGAGGAGTCGTTGATGCGGTGCATGCGGAGGGCGGCCACCTGTGTATGCAGATTCTCCACGCCGGGCGTTACGCTTATTCGCCGGACTTGGTCGCTCCTTCGGCCATTCAAGCGCCCATCAACCCCTTTATGCCTCGGGCGCTGAGTAGCGATGAAGTCGAGCAGCAAATTGCCGACTATGTGCGCTGTGCCAAGCTTGCTCAACAGGCGGGTTACGATGGCGTTGAAATCATGGGGTCAGAAGGCTACCTGATCAATCAGTTTATCTGCCAGCGTACCAACCAGCGTGACGATGAGTGGGGCGGGGCGTTCGAGAACCGGATGCGCTTTGCGGTCGAGATTGTGCGTCGAGTTCGCGCGGCGGTGGGGGAGCGTTTTGTGATTATCTTCCGCCTTTCGATGATTGATTTGGTCGAAGACGGCAGCACCTGGGAAGAGGTCGTTACGCTGGGCCAAGTGATCGAAGCCGCCGGGGCGAATGTGATCAACACCGGCATCGGCTGGCACGAAGCGCGGGTGCCCACGATTGTGACCAGCGTGCCCCGCGCCGCCTTTACTGAAGTGACACATCGTATCAAGTCGGCGCTATCGATTCCGCTGATCACCACCAACCGCATCAATATGCCCGAGGTGGCGGAGGGCGTGCTGGCAGCAGGCCACGCCGATATGGTCTCCATGGCGCGACCTTTCCTAGCCGACCCCGCCTGGGTACGCAAAGCCAAGGAGGGGCTGGCAGACGAGATCAACACCTGCATCGCCTGTAACCAGGCCTGCCTGGATCACACCTTCGCTGGGAAGTTAACCTCCTGTTTGGTTAATCCCCGCGCCTGCCACGAAACTGAGTTAGTCGTAGAACCCGCGCAAACGCCCAAGCGGGTGGCCGTGGTGGGCGGCGGTCCAGCGGGGCTGGCAACGGCTGTAACGGCCGCCAGCCGTGGGCACAAGGTGGTGCTATTTGAACGGCGCAGTGAACTGGGCGGGCAGTTTAACTATGCGCGTAAGATTCCCGGTAAAGAGGAGTTTAACGAAACCCTACGCTACTACCGGGTGATGTTGGAGAAGTATGCGGTAGAGGTGCGCTTGAAAACCACCGCCACTGCAGAAGCGCTTGCTGACTTCGATGAGGTGGTCATGGCCACCGGCGTTCACCCCCGGGAGCTAAGCCTGCCCGGTCATGATCATAACAAGGTGCTGAGCTACGCCGAAGCGATTGAATCCCCTGAGCGGGTTGGCCGTAAAGTAGCGGTGATCGGTGCGGGAGGCATTGGCTTTGATGTGTCTGAATTGCTGGCCCACCAAGGACATCCGGCATTGGACATCGCCGATTGGTGCAACGAGTGGGGGGTTGATTTGGCAGTAGGCGAACGGGGCGGCCTAAAAGCGCCGACGCCGCCAGCGGTTCCCCGCGAGATTGTTATGCTCCAGCGTAAAACCTCCAAGCCCGGCAAGTATTTGGGTAAAACCACTGGTTGGGTACATCGGGCATCGCTTAAGCAGCGCGGAGTGAAAACACTTACCGGCTGCGAATATCTCAAAATCGACGACGAAGGGTTGCATATTCGCCGCGAAGGCGTCGAACAAGTACTTGCCGTTGATAGCATTGTCGTCTGCGCCGGGCAGGAGTCGGTACGTGATTTGTTGGCGCCGTTAGAGCGTGCGGGAACGGCGGTACATATTATTGGTGGCGCGGATGAAGCCAGCGAATTGGATGCCAAGCGCGCGATTGAGCAGGGCACTCGATTGGCGGCTGGTCTGTAGGCTGGATAGAGAAAATTTTACAAACGCCCATTCACTAGGTGTGAGGGCAGGTTGAAGCGAGGGTCTTTCGCCATGGCCGGAATAATGCTCCCGACAATGCCGGCATTCCCGCCATCCATGGCGGTCAGATGGCGAAAGTAGCGTCCATGGATGGATTTACAGCGCCCTCGCGTAAACCTGTCCTCGTCACCGGTGCGTCATGAGATAGTTCTGTGCAGGAACGTTGAGCAGGTGACGTTAGCCCATAAATGGCGATAGACTAAATGATTAATCCAGCTATTAAGCATAGCTAGATATTAAAGGCGCGAGTGGCACCCAGCTCGCGCCGTTCGATCGCCAGATAAAAGGACTGTCGTCATGACCTCGGAGTGTAGCCCGCGATTTTTAGCCAGTGATAACACCTCCGGTATCTGCCCGGAGGCGATGGAATATCTGCTTGAAGCCAACCGTTGCGATGATTTGGCTTACGGTAACGATCTCTGGACAGCCCGTGCCGCGGATCGCTTTCGCGAGATGTTTGACTACGACTGTGATGTCTTTTTCGTTTTCAACGGCACTGCCGCCAACTCACTGGCGCTCTCAGCAATGGGACGCAGCTACCACAGCGTTATTTGCCACGAGCTGGCACATATCGAAACTGACGAGTGTGGTGGTCCGGAGTTCTTCTCTAACGGCGCTAAACTGCTTACTTCGCCTGGCGCCAACGGCAAGCTAACCCCAGAGGGTATTGAGGCGCTGGTCACCAAGCGCAGCGATATTCACTACCCCAAACCTAAAGTCGTATCGCTCACCCAAGCCACCGAAGTAGGTACGCTTTACTCTCGCGAAGAGCTGATGGCGATTCGCGCCATTGCCGATAAACATGACCTGCGTCTGCACATGGACGGCGCCCG
Source organism: Halomonas sp. ISL-56 (assembly GCF_018612805.1). Taxonomy (NCBI): domain Bacteria; kingdom Pseudomonadati; phylum Pseudomonadota; class Gammaproteobacteria; order Oceanospirillales; family Halomonadaceae; genus Halomonas; species Halomonas sp. ISL-56. The sequence goes on from NZ_JAGGRO010000029.1 coordinate 60,210, forward strand.
TTTTGCCAACGCCTGTGCCAGCTTAAATGCGTCACCGGCTGAACTTACCTGGCAGGTAGGCGTGGATGCGCTGTGTTTTTCGGGAACCAAAAACGGTTTAGCGTTTGGTGAAGCGATTCTGTTTTTTAACCGAGAGCTTGCAGAAGATTTCTCCTACCGTTGCAAGCAGGCAGGGCAGCTTGCCTCTAAAATGCGCTTTGTATCCGCGCCGTGGTTAGGTCTATTAGAGAGCGGTGCCTGGTTAACCAACGCACAGCATGCCAACGCGATGGCCCGCTACCTCTCGGAAGGACTGCAAGCGCTACCTGGCGTATCGCTTATGTTCCCTACCCAAGCCAATAGCGTGTTCGTTGAATTGCCGCCACCGGCTATTGAAGCGTTGAAAGCCAAAGGGTGGACCTTCTATACCTTTATTGGCGCAGGCGGTGCCCGTTTTGTATGTGCTTGGAACACTACCGTTGAACTGCTAGATGAGCTACTGGCCGATATTCGCTCAGTACTCGCGGATTAACCTCGGCTGATAGCCGCTTTTTCGCCACGGTTTGCCGCCTACGGCCTAGCGACGCCGCTGCCTATTGCAGCGGCGTCGCTTGTTTAGTGCCTTGCGTTTATTGGTGATGCTTGGACTAACGCAACTATTCGTCTGAATAATTCTCTTATCTGTATCGCTGCAGCGTTGAAGGTTTTAGTCATCACTTTTTGCTAATGCTGACTACGCTAAAAAAGCGACACCTCGTTTGGCACACCGTTGCAAGACACTTGGTTTACGGTGACTGCCTGGGGATGGGCCACAGGAGAGTTCCATGAGCATCTTTGATCACGTTCAAGACCGTTTTTCCCGCGTCCAGCAAGAGGATATGAGCCTTGAGGAGTACTTGGCGTTATGTCGCCGTGACCCTAAGGTTTATGCCAGCGCCTCCGAGCGTATGCTGGAAGCCATAGGCGAGCCTGAAGTGATCGACACGGCGAAAGACCCGCGTCTATCACGTATTTTTTCTAATAAAGTGATTCGCCGCTACCCTGCCTTTGCCGAGTTTCATGGCATGGAGGAGGCCATTGAGCAGATCGTGTCCTACTTCCGCCATGCGGCCCAGGGACTGGAAGAGCGCAAGCAGATTCTCTACCTGCTTGGCCCGGTGGGTGGCGGTAAATCGTCACTCGCTGAACGTCTTAAACTGTTGATGGAACGGATACCCTTTTACGCCATTAAAGGCTCCCCGGTTTATGAATCGCCGCTGGGTCTCTTTTCGCCCGAAGAGGACGGCGAACTGCTGGAGAAAGAGTACGGTATTCCGCAGCGCTATTTACGCAGCGTGATGTCGCCCTGGGCGGCGAAACGGCTGAAAGAGTACGGCGGCGATATCTCCCAATTCCGGGTGGTGCGTTTGTACCCTTCACGGCTTAACCAGATCGCTATTTCCAAAACCGAGCCCGGGGATGAGAACAACCAAGATATTTCGTCACTGGTGGGTAAGGTCGATATTCGCCAGTTAGAGCTCTACTCTCAGGACGACCCGGATGCCTACAGCTTCTCCGGCGGCTTATGCCGTGCCAACCAGGGGCTGATGGAGTTTGTGGAGATGTTTAAGGCACCGATCAAGGTGCTGCACCCGCTGTTAACCGCCACCCAAGAGGGCAACTACAACCCCACCGAAGGCATGGGAGCGATTCCCTTTGATGGCGTGATTCTGGCCCACTCCAATGAGTCAGAATGGCAGGCGTTTCGCAATAACCGCAATAACGAGGCGTTTCTTGACCGAGTGTATATCGTCAAAGTGCCTTATTGTCTGCGAGTCACCGAAGAGATCAATATCTATCAAAAGCTGCTTGAAGACTCTTCGCTTAATGCCGCGCCCTGCGCACCGGATACGCTGCGTATGCTGGCCCAGTTCTCAGTGCTATCACGGCTAAAAGCGCCGGAAAACTCCAATATCTACTCGAAAATGCGCGTCTACGACGGTGAAAACCTGAAAGACACCGACCCCCGTGCCAAGTCGATACAGGAGTACCGCGACGCCGCAGGCGTTGACGAGGGCATGCAGGGGCTCTCCACCCGCTTTGCGTTCAAGATTCTCTCCAAGGTGTTCAACTTCGACAGCACCGAGGTGGCCGCCAACCCTGTGCATCTGCTTTACGTGTTAGAGCAGGCATTGGAGCGTGAACAGCTGCCATCGGAAGTGTTTGAGCGCTACTTGGGCTTTATCAAAGAGTATATGGCGCCGCGCTATGTCGACTTTATTGGTAAGGAGATCCAGACCGCTTATCTCGAATCCTACAGCGAATACGGCCAAAACATCTTTGACCGCTATGTGACTTATGCGGATTTCTGGATTCAGGATCAGGAGTACCGTGATCACGAAACCGGCGAGCTGCTAAACCGTCAGTCACTCAACGAAGAACTGGAGAAAATCGAAAAACCTGCGGGTATTTCAAACCCGAAAGATTTCCGCCACGAAGTGGTCAACTTCGTGTTGCGGGCACGGGCGCAAAACAACGGTATGAACCCGAGCTGGCAGTCCTATGAAAAGCTCAAAGGCGTTATCGAGCACAAGATGTTCGCCAATACCGAAGAGCTGTTGCCGGTGATTTCGTTCAATGCCAAAGCTTCCCGGTCAGATCAGAAAAAGCACGAAGACTTTGTGGCGCGGATGGTCGATCGTGGCTACACCGAGAAGCAGGTTCGGCTACTTTCTGAATGGTACCTGCGCGTGCGCAAGTCTCAGTAGCGGCCCGCGTTTAAGACAAGAGCTAAGGAGGTCGCATGACCTACTTTATTGATCGCAGGCCTAACGCTAAACATAAGAGCGCGGTAAATCGGCAGCGCTTTTTAGAACGTTATCGAAAGCATATCAAGCGCTCGGTTGAAGAGGCCGTTAACCGCCGCTCGATTACCGATATGGAGCGCGGCGAGAAAATCTCGATACCGGCTAAGGATATATCTGAGCCGGTCTTCCAGCATGGGCCGGGTGGGGCGCGTAATATCGTTTCCCCCGGCAATAAAGAGTTTGTCGCCGGTGATAAAATCCGCCGCCCCAGTGGGCAGGGTGGCGGCAGTGGTGCAGGCGAAGGCGGCGCTTCTAATCAGGGTGAAGGTGTCGATGAGTTCGCCTTTACCCTTAGCCGAGAGGAGTTCTTGGAGTTTGTGTTTGACGGCTTAGAACTGCCCCATTTGCAGCGCAAGCCGCTAAAATCGCTGGAAGAGGTCAAAATGGTGCGGGCGGGGCTCTCCCGGGACGGCGTGCCGTCGCGGATTAGCATTACCCGTTCGATGCGGGAGGCCTATGCCCGGCGCATTGCCATGCGCGCGCCGATCAAACGAGCGCTAAAAGAAGCGATTGATGCTTTGGAGTCTGAAGAGCGGAAGGATCCGGTACTGCGTAATCCAGCTCGCATCGCCGAGCTGAAAGCCGAAATTGAGCGCCTGGAGAAACGCATCGCTGGGGTACCGTTTATTGACACCTACGACCTGCGTTACCACCAGCTAAGCGCACAGCCGCAGCCCTCCAATCAAGCGGTGATGTTTTGTGTCATGGACGTTTCCGGCTCGATGACCCAAAACCACAAGGATATTGCCAAGCGCTTCTTTCTGCTGCTCTACCTGTTCTTGGAGAAGCACTACGAGAAAGTCGAGCTGGTCTTTGTTCGCCACCACACCGCTGCTCGTGAAGTGAGTGAAGAGGAGTTTTTCTACTCACGGGAAACTGGCGGCACGATTGTTTCCAGTGCGCTGAACCTAGTCAATAAAATCATCGAAAAGCGCTACCCGGTGGGCCAATGGAATCTGTATGTGGCCCAGGCATCCGATGGCGACAACTGGGATGATGACTCGAATATCTGCCGTGATTTACTGGTCAAACAGCTAATGCCGCAGTTGCAGTACTACGCCTACGTAGAGATTACGCCCCACGACCATCAGTCACTGTGGCATGAGTACGAAAGTGTGGTGAAAGAGTTCCCAGAACGCTTTGCCATGCGCCAAATTGTGGAGGCGGGTGATATTTATCCGGTCTTTCGTGAACTGTTTAAGAGTCGCTTAAGCCAGTCCTAGTGACCTTGTATAACAGGTTAGTGACCGCGTATAGGTTAGTAGAGGAGTAGGCTATGAGTGCGACCCGCAAACGTAAGCCGATTGCGACCGGCTCTGATTGGAACTTCAGTGTCCTGGAGCGTTTTGATGCGGAGTTGGCTAGACTCGCCGACGAGTATCGTCTGGATACCTATCCCAATCAGATAGAAGTGATCACTACCGAGCAAATGATGGATGCCTACGCCAGTGTGGGCATGCCGGTGGGCTATCACCACTGGTCATTCGGCAAGCAGTTCCTGGCCGTGGAACAAGCGTATAAACGCGGTCAAATGGGCTTGGCCTATGAACTGGTGATCAACTCCGACCCCTGCATTGCCTATCTAATGGAGGAGAACACGCTGATGATGCAGGTGCTGGTGATGGCCCACGCCTGCTACGGTCACAACTCTTTCTTTAAGGGTAACTACCTCTTCCGTACTTGGACCGACGCTTCTTCAATTGTTGATTACTTAGTTTTTGCACGCAAATATATCGCCAAGTGTGAAGAACGCCATGGCGTGCAGGCCGTTGAGCAGCTACTGGATGCTTGCCATGCGCTGCAAAACTATGGGGTAGACCGTTACAAACGACCCTCGCCAATCTCTGCCGAAGAGGAAGCGAAGCGTCAGGAGGAACGTGAAAGCTACCTGCAAACCCAGGTGAATCTGCTGTGGCGAACAATTCCCGATAACGCTGAGGGTGGCGAACGGCTGCCGGGCAGTTTATCGCCTGAAGAAGATGACCCGCTGGGGCTACACAGCGGTGGCCATTACCCACCAGAACCGCAGGAGAACTTGCTCTACTTTATCGAAAAAAACGCCCCGCTGTTGGCGCCATGGCAGCGCGAAATCGTGCGTATTGTGCGCAAGTTGGCGCAGTATTTTTACCCTCAGCGGCAAACCCAGGTAATGAACGAGGGTTGGGCGTGCTTCTGGCACTACACGCTGATGAACCGACTCTACGACGATGGCAATGTCGACGAGGGGTTAATGCTGGAGTTTTTGCAGTCTCACGCGGCGGTTATCAACCAGCCTGCGTTTGATAATCCGCATTTCAGTGGCATTAACCCCTATGCGCTTGGCTTTGCAATCTTTATGGATATTAAGCGGATCTGTGAAGCACCCACTGATGAGGATCGCGAGTGGTTTCCTGATATAGCGGGCGCCCCGTGGCGGGAAACCCTGGAGTTTGCGATGCGCAATTTTAAGGACGAGTCGTTTATTCAGCAGTTTTTATCGCCGAAGGTGATGCGCGACCATAAGCTGTTTTTGGTCGTGGATGACGATCAACTAGAGACCCTTGAAGTCGCAGCGATTCATAACGAAAAGGGCTACCGTCAGGTACGTGAAGCGCTGGCCACCCAGTACGCGCTCTCTGTCCGCGAACCTAATATCCAGGTGGTTGAAGCGGCTATTCGTGGGGATCGATCTTTGACGCTTCATCACGTTCAAGATAGCCGCCGACCATTAGGCCGCAGCGTTTATCCGGTGATTCGCCATTTACAGCAACTGTGGGGATTTCCTGTCCATCTTGTCTCTTTGGAAGAGGGGCGGGTAACGCGGCGTTTTCACTGGCCGGTAGAGGATGAAAGCGCGGTATCTTAGTCATCCGTTTGTGTTAAAAAACTACCCCGCTCAGATGGCGGGGTAGTGGTATTGATACAGCTATTAAGCATGAGACGCTTACGCTTGGGCGGTCCAAGACTGGCACCATCCAGCAGGCGCTACGCTGTTCTCTGGGAATAGCTGACAACCCTCGTTATCTGCTTTGTAGAACATGCAGTTGTCGCAGCGTTCTCCCTCTTCGTAAGCGGGGTGATCGCTGGCTTCACTGGCATCCTCTACGTAGTTAAGCGCTTGGGCATTGGTTGCGGAAGGATCAAGACGCGGCAGTTCTTGGGCGAAAGCAGTCTTGGAAAGAATGCCAGCACCCAGTGGAAGGGCAGCAAGGCCCAACATACTGTTGCGCATAAAGTCACGACGGCTCTTATTAGCCATGATTTCTCCTTATCGTCACGGTCTGACGTTTGGTCACGTTATCGGGTGGTTATCCACCTCTTTGTGCTCCGCATGATTTTAAAAGCCGGAGCTCTCTGCTACATCTTCTGGGCAGCTACATTTTCAGCTCTATTCTTCCACTACATGCTAGCGGATGTACAAGGGTTGTGCGAATACTGCTGCTGGTATAGCGACAATTGGTCACGCTATGGCTGGGTGCTGCGCTCGCTTCCTCGTCACTGCTATACTCTGCGCAGCTTTGACATTACTTTTTATGACCATTTTTTCTAAGGAGCGTGCCATGCAAAACGCAGTCATTTTAATCAATACCGATAAAGGCCAAGTCAAGGCGGTGGCCGAGCGCTTGGCTGATGTAGAGGGTATTAGCGAAGTTTATTCCACCTGCGGCCGCTATGACCTTGTGGCGATTGCCCGCACCCGCGATTTTGAAAGCTTGGCCGAGCTGGTAACTGAGCGTTTAAACGCCGTAGAAGGTATCAGTGATACAGAAACCCTGAATGCCATGCAGGTTCACTCCCGTCATGATCTTGAAACCATGTTCTCGCTGGGGTGGTAACGTTTTGCTGGTTGGATAATCCGCATAATACTCACTAGCATATTAAAAAAATGCAAAGCGCTAAATAAGCATTTAAAAAAGGGGAAAGTCTGTTGGGCACATCGCTTTTGAGCTGGCGTCGTCAGGGGCGACGCTTAGGCATTGCCGTGCTGTTTGTGGTGGTCGGCACAGGGCTGTGGGAGTTTCAGGAGCGCCAGCATAAAGATGCCTATACCTGGATGGGAGTACCCACCTGGGAGGAATTTCGCCCGACGACAATGCACCGTGTATTACGCAATGATGGCTACTTAGTCGGCTGGTCCGATGTGCGGGTCAATCCGCTATGGGTCAGCTATCAGGTTGCCGCAGTTGATGATTCGAGCATTGGCCCGCGGCCAAATTTTCAAGCTGATTGGCGCACGCTATGGCCGGTGGGTACCGACAGCTACGCGGGTAGCGGCTACGACCGAGGCCACTTGGCACCCAACTACGCCATTGCGGCGGTGCATGGGCGCAGCGCCCAGGTCGATACCTTTCTGATGAGCAATATGACCCCGCAGCGGCCCAACCTGAACCGGCAGCTCTGGCAGCGGTTGGAAGAGGCGGTCATGGATCACTTCGCACCGCGTTTTGACCGTTTACAGGTGATTACCGGACCAGTTTTCCCAGAACGCTTTATGGATAACGTATTTAATCGCGTTGGGTTGGTTGAAGTGCCGGAAGCGTTTTATAAAATCATCGTCGCGCCCCATAGTGATGCACCCTTAGCGCTGGCGTTTATTATGCCCCAGGACGTGCGCGGCAATGAGCCGCTGGATGATTACCTGGTGACTATCGATGAAATTGAGGCACGTACAGGGCTTAACTTTTTCCCAGACCTGACACCATCGCTTGAGGCTGTACTGGAAGGAGAGCTGCGTTTACAAGGGTGGGCGCTTGAGGAAGTAGCGCGGCGCCCCGGCAGGTTCCAGTAAATTACTTATCTCGTATCACTAAGAATAGTGCTATTGCAAAACACGGTTTCCTGGTTCGTATCGACTATCTCGTTTTTGCGCCGCCCTAAATTTAGCTCAATTAAAAGTATTTTTTAATTGAGTTATACTTTGGCTTCATGTTAATAGTACATGCGCTTTGTTAAAACCCTCTTGAGAGTTTTATCTAATAGGGAAGTAAGGGATAAGGCTAATTTTATGAGTGTGATGCGGTTTTCAAAATCCTTAAATGAGCTGATTGAGAAATCTAATCTTACCAAGACCCAGCTGGCGGCAAGAGCTGGGATCTCACGCGCGAGCCTGTACAATTTGTTGAATGGTAATGTTGCAGAAAGCAAGCTGTCAACATTAATCCGATTGTCTTCCGCGCTGGGCGTTCACCCGCTTGATGTAATTCAGCCCTACTTCAATCATGGCATGCGCAGGGGGCTGGCGATGACTCAGCAAGCTAATACTTCATTTATCGAAGGTGTCACTTATCCAGACTATTCAACCGTGATGCCCCGTCAGACCTTTGTCAAAACCTGGGCGGTGATTAATGCTGGCAAAATGCCTTGGGAAGGGCTTTTTTTTACTTGCCAAGATGCCCCTACAGTACTGCGTGATGTTGATAAAGGGCTGAAGCCAACAACACGGAGCGTTGCCTTACCTTATACAGCGCCTGGTGAGAAAAAACTGGTGTCCGTTGAGTTAACCGCTCCGAGCTTACCTTGTACGGTTAAATCTGAATGGAAAATCACTAATGCCGACGGTGAGTTGGTGTTTCCAAGCAAAGTATCGCTTCACTGCATTGTGAAAGTGTGCTCGATTTAAAAAAAGGCAGCTGCATATCTCTTATCCAAAAGGTGTCATTTTTAATATGGCTATTGCCAGTGACGTCAATCCATCCTTAGTAGCATTCGGGTTTAGAATCTGAAGTTACTTGATCGTTTTTTAACGACAGTTCTTCGGTATAGGCGGAATACGTTAACCCTCTCAGTCCTTTATTCGGTCTTTCCTCGTTGTATTCCCATCGCCTCGATGATTGCTCTCGCGTGATGAGGGCTGTGGGAGTCAGTGCTCATTCAGACATGTACCTAGAAAGCGCCCGTTGAACGATTCAATATAGGCGTTTTGATTGGGTCTTCCAAGTTCGATTAAAACAGCACAACACCGCTGTAGATGCGCTCATGACAGCGTGGCGTGCTCACAGAGTTGTTTGCCATGATCCGCACGAATAGCGTGAGGTAGCACACGCTGTAAAGCCAGATGGTCCAATCTCCTTACCCATAGGGTCGGACTCTAAAGTGTAGCGCTACTCAATCTGGGAGTGACGTCGCCACCAGCAGCGCCCGCCAGCAGTTTCCTACACTTTGGCAATTCGTGCTCGGCTACTAAGCAGTTCTAAAGCGATCGTATAGTGTTTTTTAAGAAAATTTTTTCAGAGTGTCCAACCGATTGGACATGTTTCGTAGTATTTTTACGCTAAGTAGAAGCTGAAAATTATTTAAGATTTAAGTTAAAGGAGAATTTGAAATGTCTATGAGTAAGTCTGTGGTGGCAGAGGTTTCCGGAGGAGAGGAGCGGGTACGCTTTAACGGTACTTCTCTTATTTCTGGCCTTGGTGGTGAAGCCGGATTTGGAGAAAATATTCTTCAACGTAATGACGATGGCTCGACTAACGAAATTGACATCACGTCAATATTCGAAGATGGCTTGAACTTTTTCGGGCGTGAGTTTGATGGCCTTTGGGTCAATAACAATGGCAGCGTCACTTTTAACGGTTCGCGTAGCATCTTCACGCCAACGGTAATTACTGAGAATTCCGGTAACCCAGAAATTACACCGTTTTTTGCGGATGTAGATACCCGGGGTGGGGAAACGACTGCTACGCCTGGTGGGAATTCTTCAGGATCAAACCTTGTTTATTATGATTTTGACGCCGAAAACGACAGGTTTATCATTACGTGGGATGATGTCGGTTATTTTGCGAATCAGACTGACAAGTTAAATGCCTTCCAGTTAATTCTTTCGGATCAGGGCAACGGTGATTTCGACATTGAATTTCGCTATGAAAATATTAATTGGACTACAGGAGACGCAAGTGGCGGGAGTAACGGGCTAGGCGGTACCGCAGCACGTGCTGGCTTTACCGCTGGTACTGGTGATCCTGATGCGTTTTTTGAATTGCCGGCTTCGGGTGATCAGGACGCAATTCTTGCGCTTGATGAAATAGAAGGGAATACAGGTCAGGTTGGGCAATGGTTCTTCCCGGTTCGCTCCGGAGATATTGCAAGCGCTGATATTCCTCCGTTACCTGATCCAGCCGCTATTGGTGCGGTATCTGGAGACCCGCATTTAGTAACACTTGACGGGCTGGGGTACGATTTTCAGGCTATCGGGGAATACGTTCTTTCGCGAGGTGCTGCAGAGCCAGGGTTTGAAATTCAAGCCCGTTTCGTGCCAATTGGTGAAAATGCGAGTTCGACATCTGCGGTTGCAACGTCCTTGGGCGGCGTTGATGTAATGATTGATGCATCTGGTGATACTCCGTTATTTGTAGAGGGCGTCGAAACTATTATTGAAGATTTTTCGTCATTGGCCGTTGGGAATGACAGAATATTCAGAGAGGATGACCGCTATACGTTTGTGTATGCTGGTGAAGACGGCGTAGTTAATGAAGGTGATAGTCGTCTAATTGTAGATGTATTGAATGACCGTCTCGATTTCCAAGTGCGTCTGAATTCAGAGCTTGCAGGATCTGTAGAAGGTCTTCTTGGTGACGGTGATGGTGATCCATCCAATGATGTTGCTTTCGGTGATGGCACTGTTGTTGAGCGACCCTTCGTATTTGAAGACATTTACGGTCAATACCGAGATGATTGGCGTGTTTCAGATGAAGCTAATAGCTTATTCACTTATCTAGGTGATGCAGACCTCGAAAGTTATTACGACGAAAACCACCCTAACGATGTTATCAGTATTGATGCTCTTGACGCAGATATCCGAGCTGAGGCTGAATTGCTGGCCTCTGAGGCTGGGTTAACGCCAGGGACTACAAGTTTCAACAATGCTGTCCTTGATTATGCTCTAACCGGTGATGCATCTTTCATCGATTCGGCTCTTACAGCACCACGTGTGGCCAGGGAGGACTATATTGAAGTGAGTTCGCCTTCACTACAGCCCCAACCAGAACCACAGCCCGAGCCCCAACCGCAGCCGGCACCCGCACCCGCACCCGCACCTCAGCCCGAGCCTGTTCCTGATGTAGCGCAAAACACGGCGCCCGTGGCCAACAACGACGATCTGGTGGGGCGATTCGGTTGGCTGGTGAGCGGTAACCTGTTTGTAGATAACGGTAACGGTGCTGATCTGGATGCTGATGGTGACGAGATTGTCATTACAGCCATTGATGGGCTAGACATTGTTTTTGACAGTGCCATTGAGCTGGAGTCTGGCGCAACGGTCATCGTGCAGGAAAACGGTGATTTCGTTTACGACCAGGTGGCCGCGTTTGAAGCCTCAGCCGGTGAGGCTGCTGTGGATGCCTTCGAGTATGCCATTGAAGACAGCCAGGGGGCTGAATCAGCAGCAGTGGTATCTGTCGAGCTAGGCGAAATGATGGATAGCGTTGAGGTGTCGGTGATTGAGGCGCTTTACCTGGTAGCGTTTGACCGCGAGGCAGATGCTGGCGGGCTGGAATACTGGGCCGGTATTCGTGAAGGAGGCAGTAGCGTGTTGGATATTGCTGATTTCTTCTTCGAGTCTGACGAATTTTTCAGCGAGCACGACGATAGCTTGGGCGATGATGACTTCTTGACCTTGCTATATCAAAACGCCTTTGATCGTACACCAGATGCTGAGGGGCTTGAGTACTGGTCTGAAGCGCTGGAAGCCGAGCAGGTGGATCAAGGTGATGTAATGGCCTACATTGCTTCGTCCGACGAAATGCAGACTAAATATCTTGCGGAAGGTTTTATCTTCGCCTGATAGAATAGCTTTGGCAGTGACATAAGCGGCTACTCTTCCTCGGGGATTATCTTGAGTAGGGTAGCCGCTTTAGTTGTGAAGCTAATACCCGCAACATGTAAAAGAGCCATCCACTTATGAGGCATACCTTTACGGTGGATGATTTGAATTAAAAGTAACCCCGGTGTCAGGTCGGTTGCCACTCACTTTCTAGCATATTGAGAGTCTATCGCCCATAAGCGGTGCTGGTAGACACAACGAATGACAGAATGTTGTGAGTGCGATTAGCTAATGCAGCCTACAGGAAAGAACTGAACCATTCAGGGTAGTGGCAGTGTGTGCGAATACACTACTTTACCAAATGTTAATCAGTATTAGGGGGTTAATTAAGCAAAAGGGGAAATTAAACAATGATGCGGACTGGCCCATATAACTCATGGTGCCCAGGAGAGGACTTGAACCTCCACGTCCATACGAACACTAGCACCTGAAGCTAGCGCGTCTACCAATTCCGCCACCTGGGCGCATCATTTTTTAACTACTAATCGTTTGTGTTCGTATGGTGCCCAGGAGAGGACTTGAACCTCCACGTCCATACAGACACTAGCACCTGAAGCTAGCGCGTCTACCAATTCCGCCACCTGGGCGAACACAAACCTTGCCGTGCACCGTACTGCTTATACTAATAGGTAGCATAAAAGCAGTTTGGTGCCCAGAAGAGGACTTGAACCTCCACGTCCATACGGACACTAGCACCTGAAGCTAGCGCGTCTACCAATTCCGCCATCTGGGCAAGTGGCGCGTATAATACCGGGGTGATGGTTAAATGCAAGACCCAGCAGGCGCTTTTTATAAAGCAAATTGTATAAACAACGTCTAAGACGGTTGGGTGATTGAACGTGCAGCGCTATACTGCGCCTATGACTAAACAAAACCCTATTCATTTCAGCTTATCAAGCATTGAAATACCCAGCCCGCAACGCACCGCGTTTGCGCCTTTTTTATGCCTCCCGCAAATGACGCCATCAAGGATGTTGATCGCATGAAGTATTGGACGTTAAGTGATGATCCGCACGCCGAGCGTGAGGCACATAAATATGGCAACCCAGCGCCGAGCCGGGAGTATCTGTTGGCTGCTTTGGAAAGCTATGGCAAGCCAATCACTCACGAGAATATGAGCCGCATGCTGGGGCTGGAAGACGAAGAGCTGATAGAAGCCGTTAGACGTCGTTTAGCCGCGATGGAGCGCGATGGCCAAGTGCTGCGTGACCGTCGAGGCGCCTATGCGCTGATCGACAAGCTCGACCTGGTCAAAGGCAAGGTGCTTGGGCACCGTGACGGCTTTGGTTTTCTGCTGCGCGACGACGGTAAAAAGCCAGACCTAGTGTTGCCGCCGCGCCAAATGCGGAGAGTGTTCCATGGCGATCACGTGCTGGCGCGCGTTAGTGGTCGTGATCGTCGCGGTCGTGATGAGGCAACCATTGCTGATGTCATCGCACGCAACACGCAAACCATCGTTGGCGTTTACCGCAGTAATACCCCTGAGTTTGGCATTCTGATACCGGAAAACCCGCGTATTACCCAGGAAGTGATTATTCCCCATAGTGCTACCGGTGGCGCTAAAGATGGTCAGGTCATTTCGGCTAAGATTGTCCAGCAACCGGCGACTCGGATTCAGCCCGTGGGTGAAGTGATCGAAGTGCTGGGTGATCGTATGGATCCCGGTATGGAAATTGATATTGCGATTCGCAGTTACGATATTCCCGCTGAGTTCCCGCCGGAAGTACTCGACCAAATTGGCGGTATTTCAGCCGAAGTGCTGGAAGAGGATAAGCAGCACCGTGTTGACCTGCGCGATGTGCCGTTGGTCACTATTGACGACGAGTCCGCCAAAGATTTCGATGACGCAGTATGTGCATGGAAAACCAAATCCGGCAGTTGGAAGCTGCTTGTTGCCATTGCGGATGTTTCCCACTATGTGCGTCCTGGTACGCCGCTGGATGATGAAGGTCGCACCCGGGGTAACTCAGTCTACTTCCCCGGCCAAGTGGTTCCCATGTTGCCGGAGCTGCTGTCTAACGGGCTGTGTTCGCTGAATCCCCATGTGGATCGCTTGGTGCTGGTGTGCGAGATGAATATTTCGCAAACCGGTGCGATTAGCCGCTACCGCTTCTACGAAGCCGTCATGAATTCTCACGCTCGCCTTACCTATAACAAGGTAGCCGCGATTCTTGACGAGAAGAGCGAAGAGGGCGAGGCACTAAGGGCAGAACACAGCGAGCTCGTAAAGCCGCTGAAAAATCTCGAAGAGCTCTACTACTTGTTGCGCGAAGCGCGTGCTGAGCGTGGTGCTATTGATTTTGATACCACCGAGACAGCCATCATCTTTAACGATGAGCGCAAAATCGAAAAAATCGTCCCGCGTAGCCGTAACAACGCTCACAAGTTAATTGAAGAGTGCATGTTGGCAGCCAACGTGGCGACCGCGCGTTTCCTGGATAAGCATGACCTGCCGGCGCTTTACCGTATTCACGAACGCCCGACACCCGAGCGGCTTGATAAGCTGCGCCTGTTCTTGAACGAGTTAGGCCTTGCGGTTGGCGGCGGTGATATGCCCACCCCGCAGGATTACCAGGCACTGCGTGAAACGATAGCCGACCGTCCCGACTTCGATATCATCCAGACAGTGATGCTGCGGTCGATGAATCAGGCGGTCTACTCGCCGCAAAACGAAGGCCACTTTGGTCTGGCCTACCAGGCCTACGCCCACTTCACCTCACCGATTCGCCGCTATCCCGACCTGTTAGTACACCGCGCCATTCGTTCAGTGATCCGCGGGCCGCGTCAGACTAACACGGTAGTGCGCGTAGAGGGTGCGCCGGTTGAGCCGCCCAGCAAGTGGTGTCCGTACACCTTCGAGCAGATGCTTGAGCTGGGCGAACACTGCTCAATGACTGAGCGCCGCGCCGATGAGGCCACCCGCGATGTAGAGAGTTGGCTGAAGTGCGAGTTTATGTCTGACAAGCTCGGTGAGACCTTCGAAGGTACCATTGCTTCAGTCACCCAGTTCGGCCTGTTTGTGCGCCTGGATGAGTTCTATGTCGAAGGCTTGGTGCATGTCACGTCACTGCCCTCGGACTACTACCACTACGAGGCTGAGAAGCACCGTCTTAAAGGCGAGCGCACCGGCACGACCTACCGCTTAGGCGATGGTCTTACCGTACAAGTCGCGCGTGTCGATATGGATGATCGTAAGATTGACTTCGGTCTAAATGATGAGAAGCCGCGTCCCCGCCGCCAGCCGCGTAAGAGTCGCGGTGGGGAAGAGGGCGCTAAAGGTAGTGGTGCCAAAACTGCTGGTGACAAGAAAGCCAATAGTGAAAAGCCCGCTACGCGCCGTGGCCCCCGGCGTACGCGCAATGGCCCGCGCAAACCATCACCGAATAAGGGTTGAGCATGAAATCGGCGTCTTCTCGGCGGGGCCCTAAAACTCCTGATGGCCTGGACCAGGTATATGGTGTTCATGCGCTGCAAAGCCTGCTAGACCGAGGTGAAGCGCCCCGGGAGCTGTGGGTGCAGCAGGGGGCAGGGAGTCGTTTGAAAGAGTTGGTCGCCTATGCTCAGGCGAAGGGCGCCCGAGTCAAGGAGCAGCCCCGCGACTTGCTTGATCAGTTAACTCAAGGCGCTGCCCATCAAGGAGTGGTGGCGTTTTGTCCGCCGTTGACTCCTGAGGGGGAAGAGTCGCTTTGGCTTAAACTGCGCGCCTGGCCCTCAAATACACCGCCGCTGTTACTGATTCTGGATGGCGTGACGGACGTGCATAATTTTGGTGCCTGCCTGCGCAGCGCGGATGCCGCTGGTGCTCACGGTGTGATTGTAGCGAAGGATAAGGCCGCGCCGCTCAATGCAACGGTGCGCAAGGTCGCTTGTGGCGCTGCCGAGGTGGTGCCGGTGTATCAAGTGACTAATCTGGCGCGCACCCTTGCAAAGCTAAAAGATGCCGGTGTCTGGATAACCGGTACGGCCGGCGAGGCTGACACCAGCGTCTTTGACATTAATATGATTGGCCCCACCGCCCTGGTGATGGGGGCGGAAGGCAAGGGGATGCGGCGCTTAACTCGCGAGGCATGCGATAATCTTGCCAAGCTACCTATGGCGGGGGAAGTCTCTAGCCTTAATGTTTCGGTGGCCACTGGTATTTGCCTGTTCGAGGCTGTTCGTCAGCGTCAGCTTGCAAGTTAATCGCTGTACTACTAAGATACATGCGCCCGTTTGTCTGCAAGCGGGCGTTAGCTGTGAGAATTAGTAATTGAAACTGTTGTTGAAAAACTGTCGTTAAAAACAGTTGTTGAAATAAAAGTTCTGTTTGATGCCCCGGTGACCGCCTAGCGCGGTGGCGGAGCACTTCAGTTAACTCCTTGCTTCCTTGTCGTCGTTTATTGAACTTCGCAATGGCACACAACGGAAGCTGTCAAACCGCAAGGAGATCCCATGCGTCATTACGAAATCGTGTTTATGGTCCACCCGGATCAAAGCGAGCAGGTGCCGGCGATGGTTGAACGCTACACCAGCATCGTTACTGAAAACAGCGGCACTGTGCACCGTCTGGAAGATTGGGGCCGTCGTCATTTGGCTTACCCGATCAACAAGATCCACAAAGCCCACTACGTGCTGATGAACGTTGAATGTTCCGGTGAGACTCTCGACGAGATCGAGAACATCTTCCGTTACAACGACGCCATTATCCGCAGCTTGGTTGTACGCTGCAAAGAAGCTGTTACAGAAGCTTCACCGATGATGAAACCGGCAGAAGAAAAACGTCCGCGTCGCGAAGAAAAACCGCGCGCTGAAGAAGAAGAAACTGCCTGATTTTATTCACTGCACGTTTTAAGGAGCTAGTCCATGGCACGTTTTTTCCGTCGCCGTAAGTTTTGCCGCTTCACTGCTGAAGGCATCAAGCAGATCGATTACAAAGATCTGGACACGCTGAAGGCTTACATCACCGAAACCGGCAAGATCGTTCCAAGCCGTATTACCGGCACCAAAGCACGCTATCAGCGTCAGTTGGCGACTGCTATCAAGCGCTCGCGTTATCTGGCACTGCTGCCCTACTCCGATAGCCACCAGTAAGCGTTTAACGTGATGCTGGCACTAGCCCGATGGCTAATGCGGGGCACGCCTTACGCTGCAGGCGGGGCGGCCTTAGCAACGCTAGTGCCTTGGCTGTTCTGGTTAGGAGCAGCCATCGCCGCGCTGATGACTCTACGCAAAGGTTTTGCACCTGCGCTGCCAGTCATCATCGCCGCAGCACTACCGGCCGGTTGGTGGTGGGCTCAGGGTGATGTGATTCCGCTTGCTTGCATATTGCTGGTAACGCTGATGGCCGTCATTCTGCGCGAGAGGATGCGTTGGGGGGAAACCTTGATTGTGGGAACTTTGGTTGCCGCCGTCATGGTTCAACTTGGCATCTTCAGTCCGCCAGGTGGCACTGAGTTAATGCTTGAGCAATTGCGAGAAGGTTCAGAAGAAGTGGATCGCATGCTCACGGAATTTGCCAATCAAGGCTACGATACTCAAACCATTGCCGCACTGGTAGTGGGTGGGGTGACCGGGTTTGTGGTGCTTTTGGCAGCCATTGTGTGCTTGGCACTTGCGCGTAGTTGGCAGGCTGGGTTGTACAACCCTGGTGGCTTTCGTGAAGAGTTCCACGCACTGCGCTTGACCCCTAAAGAGCTGGCCGTGCTGGTCGTTCTTGGGGTGATAGGTATGCTGCTAGGCGCTCATGCGTTGGTGATGCTTGGTTGGATTCCGCTGTTGGTAGCTGGCGTTGCGTTAGTGCACGGGTTTATTGGAATAAAGGGGATGAACGGGCTGTGGCTGGTAGCATTTTATGTGCTACTGATCACGACCTGGCCCACGATTCTCATTGTGCTGCTGTTGGGGCTGATTGATACATTCGCGAACGTTCGCGCACGCCTTGCCCGCAGCAACTGACAAGAGGTTTACGAGATGGAAGTCATTCTGCTCGACAACATTGGTAAGCTGGGCGGCCTGGGTGACAAGGTCACCGTGAAGCCTGGTTATGGTCGTAACTACTTGGTGCCTTACGGCTTAGCCGTACCGGCCACCAAAGACAATATCGAAGCGTTTGAAGCGCAGCGTGCTGAGCTCGAGGCGCAAGCCGCTGAGCGTAAGGCAGAAGCCGAAGCGCGCGCTGAACAGTTGAATGACATCGAACTGTCTTTGGTTTCCAAAGCAGGCGACGAAGGCAAGCTGTTTGGTTCTATTGGTCCGCGCGACCTGGCTGACGCGATTTCTTCTGCTGGCATCGATGTTGCCAAGAGTGAAGTCCGTATGCCGACTGGCCCGATTCGCCAGACCGGTGAATACGACATCGCTATTCACTTGCACGCTGAAGTGGATGCCGTTGTACGCGTAGTGGTAGTTGCAGAGTAAGTGAGAAAGTAATTGAGAAAGTAAGTAATTGAGCTAGTAACGACGTAAAGTAGTCACTAGCTGCAGCTAATACAGCTGCCTCAAAAGGCGCGGGTTTTCTCCCGCGCCTTTTGTTTTTTCTGGATGCTCACGGTTTCTAAATTTAGCTATTTCAGGGTGTTGCCTAAGTTATCAAGCGCACCACAGCTGGGTATTTTAAGACAACGTCTTGAACATGCTGCTAGTCGCGCTGCATGTCGGCGGCTAATATAAGCATCTTCACTGGCTACGCAGTCGTGTTTAAAGGAGCTCGCTATGCAGGACCAGCCTTCTGCTGATAAAGAAACGGCAGCGTTAAAGCTGCCGCCGCACTCGTTGGAGGCGGAGCAATCGGTACTAGGCGGGCTCATGCTGGACAACCAGGCCTGGGATAACGTCTCAGAGCGGTTAGTTGCTGATGATTTCTACCGTTATGAGCACCGTTTGGTGTTCAACGTGATGATTCATCTAGCTGAAGCCGGTCAACCACTGGATGTGGTGACGCTTTCCGAAGCGCTGGAAGCTCGGGATCATTTAGATACGGTCGGCGGGTTGGCGTTTCTGGCTGAGCTTGCCCGTAACACGCCTTCTGCCAGTAATATTCGCGCCTACGCTGATATCGTGCGTGAGCGGGCAACGCTACGTAAGTTGATCCGTGCGGCTAATCAAATTGCCGATAGTGCGTTTACACCCCAGGGGCGCCCGGCTGATGAATTGCTTAACGAAGCCGAGCGGTTAGTGTTCCAGATTGCCGAGGAGCGTCCCAAAACGGGCGGCCCTATTGGCATGAGCGATCTGCTGACCAAAGCCGTTGATCGTATTGATGAGCTGTTTAACCTGAAAGGTGAAATGACCGGCCTTTCGACCGGCTTTCGAGACCTGGATGAAATGACTACCGGGTTACAGCCTTCAGATATGGTGGTTATCGCCGGAAGGCCCTCAATGGGCAAAACCACGTTTGCTATGAATTTGGTGGAACATGCGGTTATCTCCAGCGATAAGCCGGTCATGGTGTTTTCCATGGAGATGCCAGCAGAATCGCTAATGTTGAGGATGCTGTCGTCGCTGGGCAGGATTGATCAAACTCGCGTGCGTACCGGTCAATTGGAAGATGAGGATTGGCCGCGCCTTACTTCTGCCGTCAATCTGCTCAAAGACAAGCAACTGTTTATCGACGACACCGCGGCCTTGTCACCTAACGAGATGCGCTCACGGCTGCGCCGTGTGGTGCGTGAACATGGCAATATCGCGTTGGTGATGATCGATTATCTTCAGTTGATGCAGATTCCCGGTTTTAGTGAAAACCGCACCGGGGAGATTTCCGAGATTTCGCGCTCCTTGAAGGGGTTGGCGAAAGAATTTAACTGCCCCGTTGTGGCACTTTCTCAGTTGAACCGCTCCTTGGAACAGCGTCCCAACAAGCGTCCTGTCATGTCGGATCTGAGGGAGTCTGGAGCGATCGAGCAGGATGCGGACGTCATTGCCTTTGTTTATCGCGATGAAGTCTATAATCCAGATAATCCCGACAATCAGGGGATTGCCGAATTAATTATCGGTAAGCAACGTAATGGGCCTATCGGCACGGTACATATGGCGTTTATCGGCAAATATACTCGCTTTGAGGATTTGGCGCCGGATAGTTACGGTCAAGCCTTCGGTGACTAAGTTTTTGTAAGCAGGTTTTTGTAAACAGGTTTTTATAAACAGGTTTGTGGTGACAGGTGAGTGATAAGTCACTTGAGGATGAGGGGCTAGCTCGTATAATGCCCCACCCACGATATGTAAAAACGGGAGCAACAAATGGCAGGTGGATTTCGGCGCGGTAACCGACAGCGTCTTCCTAAGTTAGAAGGTCGCGGTGAACTAGAGGCAATAGAGCGCGAAGGCCCTTTTAAAGAGTGGCTGGGTATGCCAGACCTTTATCGCTACCATTTGGTGGTCGCGGGCGAGAAATATAGTTACCAAACTGAAGATGGCGAGCTGCCTGTAACAGTGGGAGATAACGTTGTGTTCCGCTATAAGGAGACTAAAGGCGGGAACTGGATTGACCGCAATTCGCTTGGTAAAGCTATCGATCCCTCTGAATATCAATGATCGATTGATGTCTTGACCTTCCGGTCAGAAATTCCCTTGCGCTAATGGCCTCCTAACTATTAATGTCTGGTTATTGCTTGTTGTCATTACACTGTAATAACAGGGCAACAGAAATGTCATGGGGCACAGTCATGCTGTGCCCTAATGGCCTAAGTAAATAACAGGAGGGAACCATGGAGCTGAAGGATCTTAAGCAGTTTGTCGCCAGTCACGACAACTTTGAAATCCGCGTGATTACCCATTCGGGCAGTCGTTTTTATCAGGTTGAGCTTGAAGACGTTGAAGGCGAACGCCATATGCTGATGCAGCGTAATAAGCCGATGCTATTTCGCTCATTGGATGATGCCTATATGGATCTCAAGCGCGCTGGAATTCATCGCGCATACTTGGTTCAGCACGTGCCTCACGATGAAGTGATCGGACGTGATGCCCACTACAGTGAGCCGCTGACATCGCGTATGCCGCTTGTTTTTTGACACTACACTCATCCTTAACGTTTAGCTTGCCGCTTCTCCCACCACTGCCCAAGCCGAATTCGGCGACGGGCAAAAAATCGGTAACCGGCATTCATTATGCCGCTTACTCCCGGTAAGCAAGAAAACCTCACCAGCCGCCGATAACCCAACACGGCATAGAGGGCACGGCTGGCATCCATACCGATATACCACTCTCCTTGGCTGTCGAGAAGGTGCAGTTGGCCCATCATGGCGTTAAATTCTTTTCCATACTCATGGGCGTTAAAGTCCTGATCCTGAATATCTACCAGCTCTATCTGTTCCCGATGGCGATGTTTTTCCAGCCAGGCTACTTCCTGCTGGCAAAAGGGGCAGTGGCCGTCGTGAAAGAGCGTGACCGGCGGTAACGCGTCTAGCGGTGTGAAGCGGCTCATTGTGACTCCTTCTTAGTAGTGTTCGTGTTGGTACTGTCCGAACTGGTACTGTCCGTACTGGTGCTGTTCGTATCGCTATCGGTCGTATCGGCATCGCTTGGGGCAGTGGCATAGCCCGCGGTATGACAGACTTGCCCGTAGCTTGGTGACACGTCCAGTTGAGCCAAGAAGCTTTCTGCCTGTTGGCGCATTGCTTCGCGCTTGTCATCGGACATTCGGCTAAGCGAGCCGTAAATCAGCTTCATGCGCGGATTCTTGTTCAATTGTTCGGCGTTAGTTTCAAGAAAGTGCCAGTAAAGGCTGTTGAAAGGGCAGGCCTTTGGCCCTGTGACCTGCTTAGGCGAATAGCGACAGTGCTGGCAGTGATCTGACATCTTGTCGATATATTTCCCCGATGCACAGTAAGGTTTGGAGCCCATTAGGCCGCCATCCGCATGGAGTACCATGCCGAGTGTATTGGGTAACTCCACCCATTCGCTGGCATCCGCGTAAACCGCCAGGTACCAGTCGCATAGCGCCTCGGGCTTAACCCCACACAGCAGGGCAAAATTGCCCGTGACCATCAGTCGTTGAATATGGTGGGCGTAGCTGTTATCGATGGTCATCTGTATGGCGCGCTGCAGGCAGCGCATATCGGTATTGGCATCCCAGTAAAACGCTGGCAAATCGCGCTCAAAACCGAGCTGATTGGCGCTTTTGTAGCTGGGCATCTGTGTCCAGTAGAGCCCGCGCACATACTCGCGCCAGCCAAGAATTTGGCGGATAAAGCCTTCGGCGGCGTTGATCGGCACATCGCCGTCGTAGTAGCGCTGCTCGGCTGCTGCGCAGACTTCATGGGGCGTCAGCAAGCCGATGTTCATCGCCGCAGATAGTCGCGAGTGGTATAGATAGGGCGCCGAATCGCTGATCGCATCTTGATAGCGGCCAAAGTCAGCCAGCCCATGCTCAATGAAGTGATTTAAATCCACCAGCGCTTGTTGGCGAGTGACTGGCAGGTTGAAATTTTCCACAGAGCCCATGTGGTCATCAAAATGGCGTTTCGCATCGGCTAAAGCGTCTTTTGTCAGCGTGTCAAAGCGGTGTTGTGGCAGCACAGGAAATTCAAGCGCTGCCTTGATAGGCTCGCGATTATCATGGTCAAAATTCCATTTGCCGCCAGCTGGCTCGTCGCCTTCCATCAAAAGCCCGGTACGTTTGCGCTGCTCGCGGTAAAAGTATTCTAGACGCAGCTGCTTGCGGCCTTTGGCCCAGTTGGCGAAATCCTCTGGCGTGGTAAAGAAGCGCTCATCTTCAAGTAGCCGCCATGGAATTGTTGCGTCTTTGCGCTGCCGCATTGCCTCCCACAGCCGCCATTCTCCCGGTCGGGCAACGCGTATCTCATCGCAGCCATACTGTTGGGCGATGCGTTCAGCTTCGTCAATGAGAGAGTGACAGTTATCTGCGTCGTCCAGAGCGCTGTAATGCACTTGAAAGCCTTTATCACGTAGCGCATGGGCAAAGTGACGCATGGCGGCCAAAAAGAGGCCGATTTTGTGTATGTGGTGGGGCACATAACGCGCTTCTTCAGCAACTTCGCAAAGGGCAACCACGGCATTAGCGGGGGCATCATGCAGCGTTGTTAGTGAAAAAGAGAGCTGGTCGCCAAGAACCAAAAGCAAAGGCTTGGACATGAATTGCCTCAGGGTTATACAAATGATGCTGATAGTATAACTTTATGCCGCCAGTTTGCCGAAAAGTGATAGGATTTAATTAATTGATAGATTTACTGAGCACCATCGTTTTTTTTCAGGAGCATGACTAATGACCGAGAATGTCGTTAAGGATCAACCGGGCGAGGGCCGCTTGGCCCATGCACCCAACAATCATCCGCCTGTGCCGCGTGCTAAAGTGGGCGTGGTGTTAGCGAACTTGGGAACCCCGGATGCCACTGACTATTGGTCAATGCGTCGTTACCTGAATGAATTTCTGTCTGATAAGCGCGTGGTCGACTATGCCGGTTGGAAATGGCAGCCGTTGCTACAGCTGATTATTTTGACCAAGCGGCCATTCTCATCGGGTAAAGCGTACCGAAGTATCTGGAACAACGAAAAAAACGAAAGCCCGCTGCTGACAACCACGCGCGCTCAGACTGAAAAAATGACCGCTCGGTTAAAAGCGCTTTACGGTGATGACGTCGAAGTCGATTTCTGCATGCGCTACGGCAATCCATCAACCGAAAGCGTACTGACGCGATTAAAAGAGAAGGGCTGTGAGCGTATTGTATTTTTTCCGCTCTATCCTCAGTACGGCTCGCCAACAACGGCAACGGCGAACGATCAGGCGTTTCGCACCCTGATGAAGATGAAGTGGCAGCCTTATATTCGCACGGTGCCTGCTTATTTTGACCATCCCGCTTATATTCAGGCGCTGGCTAATTCGGTAGAGGAGGTCTACAACGGCTTGCCTACGCGTCCTACAAAGTTGGTGGCCAGCTATCACGGTGTGCCTGAACGCTACTTGATGGAAGGCGATCCTTATCACTGTCAGTGCCAGAAAACCACACGCCTGCTGCGTGAGAAACTTGGTTTCAGCAAAGAAGAAGTGGATACCGCTTTTCAATCACAGTTTGGCCCTGAAAAATGGGTGGGACCGCAAACCGTTAAGCATGTGGCGGAACTCGCTGAGCAGGGGCATAAACACATTGCCATTATGTCGCCTGCCTTCTCTTCCGACTGTGTCGAAACCCTGGAGGAGATCGAAGAGGAGATCCGCGATAGCTTTATGGAAGCGGGTGGTGAAACGTTCAGCTATATACCTTGCCTGAATGATCGAGATGACCATATCGATGCCTTGCTCGCCGTTATCAATAATGAATTAGCCGGATGGCTATCGGTTCCCTAACGTACTATTGACTGTAAATACTTACTCACAATAGCCGCAGTGCGTATCAATACGCCTGCGGCTATTTGCGTTTAAGGGTTTGACTGGTCAGCCTAAACTGTCTGTTATAAGGTGTACAACTTTAGAATCACTATTATTCAACGCTGGCCTGCCAGTGATAAGGCACGATGCCTGGGCTTTAGCCGCTGTCTGATGGTGAGCCTTTCGTTATTCAGGAGGTTTCGCTTGATTCAATTCGCCGTTTTAATGGGGTTCGTGCTGGCGGCGTTGTCGCCTATGTTGAACGGCTGGTTCGGCCAGCGCACCAGCTTGGTTCTGGCGGTTTTTCCTGCTGGGCTGGCGGCGTGGTTGGCACTCCAAGCCCCTGAGGTCATTGAGAACGGCAGCCTGCTTTTAGAATGGCAGTGGGTGCCTTCTCTGGGGATAAGTCTTACCTTTCTGCTGGACGGTTTGTCGCTGCTGTTTGGGCTGCTGATTACCGTTATGGGTGCCTGCGTGCTGGTGTATGCCGGAGGCTACCTTAAAGACCATCCTGATGTTGGTCGATTTCATATCGCCTTAGTTGCTTTCATGGTCTCGATGCTGGGGTTGGTATTAGCAGACGGGCTGTTTACGCTGTTTATTTTCTGGGAACTTACCAGTATTACCTCCTATTTGCTGATTGGTTTTAACCACGCTGACATTAATGCGCGTAAATCAGCGCGGCAGGGCTTATTCGTCACTGTGGCGGGCGGATTAGCGTTAATGGCTGGGTTGGTGCTGTTAGGGATTGCCAGCGGTAGCTGGTCGCTGGCGGAGATTCTTGGACAGGAAGCCGACCTGCGTGAACATGCGCTCTACACGCCTATGCTGATCTGTTTGTTGCTGGGCGCCTTCACTAAATCGGCTCAGTTTCCGTTTCACTTCTGGTTACCCAACGCTATGGCGGCGCCAACGCCGGTTTCGGCCTACCTGCACTCTGCCACCATGGTGAAAGCGGGTATTTATCTGCTGGCGCGCTTACACCCAGAACTGGGTGGCACGGCGATGTGGGTCGGCGTTCTTTCCGTGGTCGGTGCGACCACGATGCTGGTTGGGGCGTTTTTAGCGATTCACCACACCAATATCAAAAAGCTGCTGGCCTACTCGACCATTATGGCGCTGGGCACGCTGACGATGCTACTAGGCATCGGCACCGAGTACGCGATGACCGCCTTTGTGACGTTTCTGCTGGCACACTCTCTCTATAAAGGCGCGCTGTTTATGGTCGCCGGTATTCTCGATCACGAAACCGGCACCAAAGATGTCACTCAGATGGGCGGACTGCGCTCGCTGATGCCAGTAACCGCCATAATTGCTCTGGTTGCAGCGCTGTCGTTTGCCGGTGTACCGCCGCTACTTGGCTTTATCGGTAAGGAGTTAATGCTTGAATCAGTGCTAGGCGCTGATAGCTTCCGAACGCTACTGGTGCTGTTTGCTTTCCTTGCCTCTATCTTGACCATCGGCGTTGCCTTTATCGTGGCGTTACGCCCTTTTTACGGTAAGCGTCATCACACCCCACTTGAGCCTCATGAAGCGCCGTTTAGCATGCTAATAGGGCCTGCGCTGCTCGCATTAGGGTCGTTACTGCTGGGCCTAATGCCTGCTGTGCTGGGCGCCGATGCGTTACTAACGGCAACCGCCACGGCTATATCCGGTCAAACGATAGAGGTGGCGCTGTCGCTTTGGTATGGCATCAACGTCGCGTTGATCATGTCGATCATTAGCCTTGGCCTAGGCTTTTTGCTGTTTAAGCGCTGGGACAGCGTGCGTGGCAAGCTTGCAGTATTGGCTCCGGTGATGCGCCATGGTCCCGAGGCGGGCTATGAAAGCATGATGAATGGCATTGTGCACTTCTCAGAGTGGCAAACACGACTACTGCAAAATGGTTATATGCGTAACTATATCCTGGTGATGTTGATCACGCTCATCGCGCTTATCGGTAATTCAATTCTGCTGCGCCACTCACCTCAGTTCGCCTTTGATCTGGATGTGCGCTTTCATGAAGTGGTGGTGGCAGGGAGTATGGTGATGGGAGCACTTTTCGCGACTATTTCTCGGTCTCGGCTGGGAGCCGTGGTGTCGGTTGGGATAATGGGGTTTTCTATCGCGCTGATTTTTATTCTGTTTAGTGCGCCGGACTTGGCAATTACCCAGCTGCTGGTAGAAACCTTAACCGTCATTTTGCTGGTGCTCGTGCTGTTCCGTCTGCCGCGCTTTTCAAACCTTTCCACCAGCCTCGAGCGCATACGCGATGGCGTGGTGGCTACGATGATGGGTATCTTGATATGCCTGCTGATTATGACCTCATGGAGCATACAACAGTTTGAACCCATTTCGACCTATATGATTGAGAACAGCGCACCGTTGGCTTATGGCCGCAATATCGTCAACGTCATTTTGGTCGATTACCGTGCCTTGGATACGCTAGGCGAGATGTTCGTGTTAGCCCTCGCCGCGATCGGTGTTATCGCCATGTTAAAGCTGCGTCATGGAGAAAACAGCGACGCAAAAACCGCCGATAGCAGCAAAGTGGCTGCCAAGGAGCCTTACGATGGTTAAGTCGGGCACGATTATTCTTAATACCGCCGCGCGCTTTTTAATGCCGCTACAACTGTTGTTTTCTGTTTTTCTGCTGTTAAGGGGGCACGACGAGCCGGGTGGTGGGTTCATTGCCGGGCTGGTAGCAGCGGGGGCGTTTACGCTCTATCTATTTGCCTTTGGGGTAAGCGCCACCAAAGAAGTGCTGCGCATGGTCGATCCTCGCGATTTGATCGGTGTTGGGTTATTGCTGGGAATGATCTCGGTGGTGCCAGCTTGGTTTATGGGTCAACCCTTTTTGACTGCTCAGTGGTGGACTATCCCAGTGATCGACTTTAAGGCTTCCACGCCGTTAATTTTCGATATAGGCGTTTATTTTGCCGTGTTGGGTTCGGTCACCGGTATGGTGATGACGCTGATGGAGGTTGACAAGGATGAACCTTGAGTTAATAGGAGGCACCGCATGGAACCATTGATGGCAGTAGCGATTGGCCTGCTGTATGCGACGGCTATTTTTATGATGCTGCGGCGCTCTATCGTCAAATTGGTGATTGGCTTGATGCTGCTCTCTAATGCCGCCAATTTATTGATTTTTACCACGGCGGGCATGACCCGTGGAGCACCTCCGCTTATCCCTGAAGGGATGATGCAGCCGCCCAGCGGCGTGGCCGACCCCTTGCCGCAAGCGGTGGTGCTGACGGCGATTGTGATTGCTTTTGGGGTGCTTGCCTTTGCAGTGGTACTGATTCGACGTGCCTACGAAGTGGTTAAGGCCGATGATCTCGATAAGATGAAGGATACTGATACGTGAGGCCTGAAGTAGCTCTTCCCGTCCTCTTGCCCTTGTTATCAGGGGCAATTTCTTTGCTGTTTTGGCGTTCACGCCCCATGCAACGCTTTGTAGCCGTAGCAGGCAATATTGCCCTGCTGATGGTTAGTCTGTGGTTATTTGTAGCGACGCTGTCGGATGGCTACGTCACGATGCAGATGGGTAGCTGGCCAGCTCCTTTTGGCATTACCTTAATTGCTGACTTGTTGAGCGCGGTGATGGTGTTGATGACCGCGATTATCGGCTTGGCGATGGGCATTTACTCGCTGGCCACCACTGGCCGCGGTCACGAAAAATTTGGCTACTACCCGTTAATGCACTTGCTGCTCGCCGGGGTGATGGGCGCCTTTTTGACCGGCGATATC
This sequence comes from Halomonas sp. ISL-56, assembly GCF_018612805.1. Classification (NCBI taxonomy): domain Bacteria; kingdom Pseudomonadati; phylum Pseudomonadota; class Gammaproteobacteria; order Oceanospirillales; family Halomonadaceae; genus Halomonas; species Halomonas sp. ISL-56. The sequence goes on from NZ_JAGGRO010000029.1 coordinate 87,859, forward strand.
TTTAACCTCTATGTATGGTTTGAGGTAATGCTGGTGGCCTCTTTTGCGCTGCTAATTCTGGGTGGTGAGCGCGCGCAGATGGAAGGGGCGATTAAGTACGTCACCTTGAACCTGTTGGCATCGGTCATTTTCCTGACCGCCGTGGGGCTGCTTTATGGCATGGTGGGTACACTCAACATGGCCGACATTGCGCTGCGTATGGATGCAGCTGAGCACACTGGCATGGTCGAAGTATTGGCGGTCATGTTTATGGTGGCCTTTGGGATTAAAGCGGCCGCTTTTCCACTGTTTTTCTGGTTGCCAGCCTCTTACCACACGCCGCCGGTCGCCGTTTCAGCACTGTTTGCCGGACTGCTCACCAAGGTGGGCGTTTATGCGATGTTCCGTGTCTTCACGCTGATGTTCGATCAAACCATGGGCTATCTCCAGGACATTATGCTCTGGGGTGCTGCATTCACTATGGTAACGGGGGTGCTTGGCGCTGCGGCTCAATATGAATTTAGGCGGATATTGTCGTTTCATATCGTCAGCCAGATCGGCTACATGATTCTAGGCTTAGCGTTGTATACCCCTCTAGCAATCGCCGGCGGCGTGTTTGCCATCGTGCATAATATGGTGGTGAAGACCAATCTCTTCTTGATCAGTGGTATTACTCATCGATTGCAGGGAACCTACCAGCTTAAAAAAATGGGCGGGCTGTACCGAGAGCGACCTTGGCTTGCCGTGGCGTTCTTCCTTTCTGCCTTCTCGCTAGCGGGGATACCGCCGCTATCGGGCTTTTTTGCCAAATTTGTGATTGTGCGCGCCGGTCTAGAGGTGGAGGCCTATGTCGTTATCGGTATCGCGTTGGCAGTGGGGTTAATGACGCTCTACTCTATGGTAAAAATTTGGAATGAGGTGTTTTGGAAGTCTCTCCCGGAAGATAATCACGTGCCTGAAACGACCACGCCTACTGGCGATGACGGGCGGTTGTTAAAGCCCAGCCTGTGGATGATGTATTTGCCAGTCATGGTGTTGGCGTTATTTTCACTGCTCATTGGTGTGCTTGCAGAGCCGATCATGTGGGTGATGATGGGTATTGGTGATCAGTTGTTCGAACCCTCAGGGTATATTGAAGCGGTGCTAGGGGCGGCAGCCAGTGCCGACGATGTGTTGTTGGAATCATCATCGGGCGTCACCGCATCAGAGGCTAATGCCGAGGAGGATACGCCATGACCGGTGCTATTTGGAATCTACTGCTAGGGCTCGCATGGGTATTGTTAAGCGGTGATTTTACCGGTTTAAATCTTCTTGTCGGGTTAATATTTGGCTATATCACCCTGGTATTGATTGAGCCTCAACTCGACTCATTGAAGGGCTACCCGGCGCGTGTGCCACGCTTCATCGGCTTTATTGGCTTTTTTCTAAAAGAATTAGTACAAGCCAACTTGCGCGTCGCTTTCGATATTGTCACTCCCCCTTGGCATATGAAACCTGGGGTCATTGCAATGCCGCTTTCCGCACGCTCCGAAATGGAAATTACCATGGTGGCCAATCTGATTTCATTGACCCCAGGAACGCTGAGCCTAGATGTGTCGGATGACCGTAAGGTATTGTATATCCACGCAATGTTTTTAGACAACGAGGAGGAGCTACGGCGCAACTTAAAAGAGATGGAGCACCGTGCTTTGGAGCTGTTTCGATAATGGATACCGTTATTTTAATAAGCCAAGTCATTATGAGCTTGGCGCTTATTCTTACGTTTGTACGTGTGGTGCGCGGCCCGAGCCTACCTGATCGCGTTGTGGCGTTAGAGCTTTTTTCTACCACCGTGGTGGGATTAGTCGGTGTTTATGCCATCAAGTCAGACGTGGCTAGCTTTTTGGATGCCGCCATTGTGATTGCATTGATGGGATTCTTAGCAGCCATTGCGTTCGCGCGCTTTTTGGAAAGGGGAGGCCCAAGGGATGATTGATTTCATAAAGGGCGCGTTAATCATCGGTGGAGCGCTGTTTATACTGCTTGCCTCAGTTGGGTTGCTGCGGTTGCCAGATTTGTTAACGCGCATGCACGCCACCACCAAGGCTGCGGCGTTAGGCGTCATCTTAATTATGTTGGCGGCAGCTATGCACTTTGCTGAAGTGGGTGTAGTGGCACGCTCTTTTGCTATCATCGTGTTTATCCTGATGACTGCCCCGGTGGCGGCTCACGTGATTGGACGAGCCGGGTACTTTGTTGGCTCCAAGCTGTGGAGCGGTACTGTAAAGGATGAGTTACGCCCTAACTACGATCCTTTAACCCATGAGTTGAAAAGTGGCTTGGAAACCCATGAAAACGCCAAACGCCAGCCCCGCGAGACTGATCCAGACTAGGCTTGATTAGAGCAGGCCGCATCGTTCGCTAATGAATCACCGCTACTGAGCCACCTTCGGGTGGCTTTTTTACGTTTGGGGTGGCAGGTGTTCAAGCGTTGCTCGTTATTTCAGTCGGATTAAAATGTGTACAATAAAATAATGTACAATAATTGTACTGTATAAGATAATACGTCCATGTTTTTCACCCTACTACGTAAAAAGTGTGATTAGACGTGAGCATGCGACGCAAACAACATCTGCCGCAAAAAAACTGTGTTCAATGCCAGCGACCGTTTACTTGGCGGAAGAAATGGGCGCGCTGTTGGAATCAAGTGCGCTACTGCAGTGAGCGGTGTCGTCGTAGTGCTAAGCAGCCATAGTGCTTTGCTTCTAAGTACCAGTATCCAAAGTACCAGCATCCAAAGTACCGGGCACCAAAGCACCTCTAGGAGGCACAAGCATGAACAGCACGATTGATATTGTCTGGCTGCAAGACGACCTGCGTATTGCTGATAATCCTCTTTTAAACTTTGCTTCCCTTCCTAGTTATTTGTTGTGTCTCTACGTGTTAGATGAGCAATGGTTCTCGCCGCTGATCGAGGGGGAATCAACACCGCGTATCGGACATGCGCGGTTGCGTTTTTTATGGCAAAGCTTAATAGAGTTACGTGGTGAGCTTTTGAAGCGTGGCAGTGACTTGCTAGTACGTATAGGTAAGCCAAGTGATGTGGTGATTGAGCTGGCATCAACGCTTAACGCCAGGCAGGTGCGTGTGGCCGACCATGCTGGCACCGAAGAAATCGCGCATATTCGTGCTGTTAAGAAAGGTTTGCCCCGTCACACGGCATTTGATTGTATAGAGAGCGGGCGTCTGATTGATCGACAGTCATTGCCTTTTGAACGCGAAGCGCTGCCGGGCAGTTTTTCTGCCTTTAGGCGTAGCGTAGAGAGTGAATGCACCTTTCCTGCCAGCCGTTGCGCGCCCGTGACGCTGCCTCCCTGGCCTGAAGCAGCCAGAGGGTTTCCACCGCTAAAAGCTGTCTGCGAAGAGAGTGCCGTCTGGCAGCCCGACCCTCGCCAAGGTTATGCCTACAAGGGGGGCGAGTCGGCAGCACACGGGCGTCTAAAGGATTACCTTTGGCGCCAGCAAGGCGGTGAAACGTACAAGAAAACCCGCAACGGGTTGCTGGGGGCTAATTTCTCAACCCGTGTGTCACCCTGGCTAGCGCGTGGCTGCCTGTCGGCTCGCCAAGTCAATGATGCGGTAAAGGCCTGGGAAGCAGAAAACGGCAGTAATGAATCGAGCTACTGGATTACCTTCGAGTTACTCTGGCGCGAGTATTTTATCCGCGCTGCCCAATTGGAAGGTGAGAAAATGTTTGGCGCCCGCCAGACAGACAAGCCATGTGCCGCTTTCAATGCTTGGCGTAATGGCACCACGGGGCTGCCGTTTGTGGATGCCGCGATGCTGGAACTTCGTCACACTGGCTGGCTATCCAATCGTGCCCGGCAAAACGTGGCCAGCTTTTTGGTTAAAGACTTAAAGGTTGATTGGCGCTTGGGGGCGCTATGGTTTGAGCACTGCCTGATTGATTATGATGTGGCCAGTAACTGGGGTAACTGGCGCTATATTGCCGGAGTGGGGCGGGATCCACGCCAAGACCGCTACTTTAATGTACTCAAGCAGGCGGGCCATTACGATCCTCAGGGGCTCTATGTTGCTCATTGGTTGAAGCCGCTTGAAAAGCTACCCTACGGTTTAGCGCGCCAACAGCCATGGCGGGCAGACCCCTCTGCGTTTGAAGCTCCCTACGTTGTGCCCGAGCAGTGGGAGCGGTGGTTGATTCCTTGCTTAGAACATCAAGCAAGTGATGAAGCGAGTCGTCATGAACTTGCTGTAAGGGCTAAGGCGCTATGACGTTGTGGAGTAGCGAGCGCCACCTCGCGTGGTGTCTGGGACTCGCTGGTCTTGTTCCATTCATCACTGGTGGCGTGCTGGTATGGTCAGCGCCCTTGGTATGGCAGGCAACTGTCATTGATGGATTTGTTTACTATAGCGCTGTAATCCTCTCTTTCTTGGGTGGTGTGCACTGGGGCAGTGCATTGCAGGTGGCGAGGCCAGGTAATCGTTGGCGTTTACTGTTAGCTATGTTGCCCAGCTTAATCGCATGGCCTGCACTGCTGCTTAACGTTGTAGCGGGACTTTGGGTGCTACTGGCCGGATTTATTCTGATTGGCAGCTACGATTGTAGTCGTGTTGGTCGGAAGGGTTTCCCTACTTGGTACTTTACACTTCGTGGCTTGCTTAGTGTGGTAGTGGTGCTATTACACTTGGTCGTTTTACTACGCCTGAGAGGGTAGGGCTAGTATCCGTTGCTTTTCTGGGCCATTATCAGAACAATGCCATGGATTGCCGAGAGATTGATGCTATGTCTTTGAAAGTAAATGGGTCAGCCAAGGGGCGCCCTGCTCTGTATGCGACATTTCTATTTTTTGTGGGTGCACTGGCACTGAGCAGTGGCCGGGCGCAAGCGAGCCCTCAGCTGATGTCAGAAGTCGACACTCAGGCTGCTTCAGAAGTTAGCTACGCTAATTTCCAACAGTGGCTGCGAGATTTTCGCCAATATGCTGCTGGCCAAGGGATCAGCGAAGCGACACTCAGTAGTGCCCTGGATGGCGTTCGTTACCGTGAGCGTGTGATTGAACTCGACGGCTACCAACCTGAGTTCGTTCGCCCTATTTGGGAGTATCTTGATACCGCCGTTTCATCCACACGTATTAATAACGGGCAGGAAAAGCTAGCTCAACACCGCGATACGGCTCAGCAAATGCAGCAGCGTTATGGGGTGCCCGTCGAAATTCTTGTCGCCATTTGGGGCATCGAGAGTAATTACGGCAGCAATTTTGGTGATTTTTCAACCTTGGAGTCTCTTGCCACACTGGCTTACGATGGACGGCGCCGAGACTTTGCCCGGGGCGAGCTGCTCGCGGCGTTGCGCATTATTGACCAAGGTGATATCGCCGCTGAGCAGATGAAAGGTTCCTGGGCTGGGGCCATGGGCCATACCCAGTTTATTCCCAGTAGCTTTGAAGCCTATGCGGTCGATGGTGATGGTGATGGCCGGCGTGATATTTGGGAAAGTATCCCCGATGTTATGGCATCAACAGCCAACTACCTTGATCGGGCTGGATGGCAAGCCGGCCAGCCCTGGGGGGTTGAGGTACGCCTCCCCCAAGGCTTTGACTATGCCCAGACAGAGCGACGCAGCAGCGCGGAGTGGCGCAGTCAGGGTGTGCAGGCACTGCAAGGCGAATTGCCAAACTTTGATAGCGCAGCCATTGTGATACCCGCGGGTGCTAACGGCCCGGCCTTTTTGGTAGGTGCCAATTTTCGGGCGATTTTACGCTATAACAATGCCACCAGCTATGCGCTGGCCGTGGCAACCTTAGGTGATGCCATTGCCGGACGTAATGGCATTCAGCACAGCTGGCCGCGTGATCAAGCGTCGCTCACCCGTGACGATGTGCAAGAGCTGCAGCGCGCGTTAAACCGTGTGGGCTACTCAGTAGGCGGCGCGGACGGCGTCATGGGGCCCAATACGCGCCAAGGTTTGCGGAACTTTCAGCGTGATCAAGGGTTAATACCGGATGGGTTTGCGACCCAGGAGCTGCTAGAACAGCTTCGTCAGCGTTCGCAGTAAGCCATATTGACAGGGTGCTTTTACTTTCCAAGGATGATGTTATGCAATTGATGAAAAAAACTTTTTTTAACAGTGTGATATTGGGGGGTATGTTGTTAGGTGCTGGGCTGTCTGCCTCCACAGCGATGGCGGAAGATGAACAAGTCTTCGGCTGGGTTGAAAAAGCGACCTTGCAGCCTTGGGATATCGAGGTGAAAGCGAAGCTTGATAGCGGAGCATTAACCTCTTCGCTGGACGCTCGCGATATTGAGATGTTCGAACAGGACGATGAGGAGTGGGTACGCTTTCGATTGAAGCTTGAAGATCAGGCAAGTGGCGAAGTCTTCAGTGATCAAATCGAACGGCCGCTCTACCGTGAGCTTACTGTGCGCGGCGCAGGCGGCCGTGATGAGCGACCTGTGGTGCTGATGGAAGTTTGTATGGGCGATACCATTTACGAAGAGCAGTTTAGCCTGCGCGACCGCGAAGATATGAACTATCCGCTTCTACTTGGTCGCAGCACCATTAGCCATCTTGGGTTGTTGGATGTGCGTGAAACCTTTTTGCAAGAGCCAGGGTGTGGAGAAAACGCGACCGTTGTGCCCCACGACCCGGAAGATGATCCGTCCTGATTAGTTCATCCAATCAATAATGGTGTTTAAAACAGCCGTGACAGAAGAGCTGTCACGGCTGTTTCGACGCGTAAAATGCGTGGGCCAAGATGCATTCCCTCGCAGCCTGCCTGCATTAGCTGCTCTACCTCCCAAGCAATAAAGCCGCCCTCGGGGCCTACTAATAGCAAAGTGGGGTCACTGATGCCTCTTGGGCAGGCATTGGGCATGCCCGGATGTGCCACCAGCCCGCGGCGTTCGCTGAGTAACTCAGGCAATTGCTTCTCTAAAAAAGGCCGAAAACCTTTACTAAGGGTGACCGAGGGTAGCCGGGTGTCACGAGCTTGCTCTAAGCCAAGTACCAAATGTTGGTGAATTTTATCCGGGCGCAACTCTGGTGACTGCCAATAGCTCTTCTCAACTCGCTTGGTATGTAGCAGGGTGATCTCTTTGACGCCTAGTGCCGTCACATGCTCTAACGTGCGCGCCAACATACGCGGGCGGGGCAGAGCTAATACTAAATGCACGGGTAGTGGCGTCGGCGGAGGCTCGTTAAGGGCTTCCAGTTGAAAATACGCACGCTCAGCAGTGAGTTCTTTTAGCTGCGCTTTACCCATATCGCCGCCTTGAACACCGACGGTTAACCGGTCTCCGGGTGCCGAGCGATGGATATCGCGCAGGTGTGTCAGTCGACGTGGATCGGTAATACAGACGTGGCCATCGTCGGTGAGATCGTTGGGATTGAGCAGAATCAAATTCATAATGATGGTCTATTGGTCACAAAGCAGGCACGGTACGCCTTGCTAAACTATTAAGGTGGCTTGCATGGGCGCGTAGTGCAGGCACAATATCAGTAACGGGAATAAAAAGTCCCTATCGCGTTTAAGGAGATGCGCCGTGCGCGTAATTCGCAAATATGCAAACCGCAGGTTGTACGATACTCAGCAGAGTCGTTATGTAACGCTAGAAGACCTGCGCTGTTTAATCATTGAAGAAGAACCGTTTCGGGTGGAAGACGCCAAAAGCGGAGAAGATCTAACACGTACTATTTTGCTCTCTATCATTATCGAGCAGGAGCAGGCTGATAGCGAAGCGGAAGTGTTTTCTAATGATCTATTGGCGCAATTAATTCGTGTTTACGATATGACCTCACCGCTGCCGCTGTCGCGTTATCTTGAACAGGGTACGCAATTAATGCTGGAGCAGCAGAAGCGGCTGCAGAGCCAGTGGAAACAGGCAATGCGCAACACACCGCTGGAGTTTATGCGCGAGCTTGCTGAAGAGAACATGCGCTTTTGGCAAAAGACCTTGAACCAACCTGGCCAGGCCGACGAGTCGGTTAATGCAGAGCCGCATGAGGGCAATGGCAGCGACGCCAGCGATACCAGTGAAGATAACAAAGCCTCCTCCTGACCCCACTTGGTGCTTCGCTGTGGCATAATGCCGCCGATATACGCTTTCCCGTTTGAGAAGGATGCACATGAAGGTTTTAATGATAGGCGGTGGTGGTCGTGAGCACGCCCTAGCTTGGAAATTGGCGCAATCTAATCAGGTTGAGCAGGTGTTTGTCGCCCCTGGCAATGCCGGCACAGCGACGGAGGCAAAGCTGACCAATGTAGCGATTGCCGCAACGGATCTCGGCAGTCTAGTTGCCTTTGCCCGTGATGAGCAGATTGGCTTAACCGTGGTGGGCCCGGAGGCCCCCTTGGTAGAAGGCGTAGTTGATCATTTCCAGGCTGCCGGTTTAACTATCTTTGGCCCTACTCAAGCGGCCGCCCAGTTGGAAGGTTCAAAATCTTTTACCAAGGACTTCCTGGCCCGCCATGATATTCCTTCGGCTGACTACCAAACGTTTACTGAAGTAGCCCCAGCGCTTGCCTATCTAAGCAAAGTAGGCGCGCCAATTGTGATTAAAGCGGATGGCTTGGCTGCGGGTAAAGGCGTCATTGTGGCGCTTAGTGAAACGGAAGCTGAGGCGGCTATCCGCGATATGCTGGAAGCCAATGCCTTCGGTGATGCGGGTGCCCGTGTGGTCATCGAAGAGTTTCTTGAAGGCGAAGAGGCGAGCTTTATTGTCATGGTGGACGGTGAGAATGTCGTCCCTATGGCCACAAGCCAAGACCACAAGCGTGCTTATGATGGTGACACCGGCCCCAATACCGGCGGTATGGGGGCCTATTCGCCAGCACCGGTGGTCACGCCGGAAGTTGACGCACGTATCATGGAGCAGGTCATTTTGCCTACCGTGCGTGGCATGGCCGCTGAGGGTAATGCCTACACGGGGTTCTTATACGCGGGCCTGATGATCGATGCGGCCGGTAACCCCAAAGTTATTGAATATAACTGCCGCTTTGGTGATCCTGAAACCCAGCCGATTATGCTGCGCCTAACCTCTGATTTTGCCGAACTCTGTTTAGCAGGAGCCCAGGGCAAGCTGGCGGGGCAGCACTGTGAATGGGATCCTCGTGCCGCGGTGGGCGTGGTGTTGGCGGCTGGTGGCTACCCTGGCAGCTACCGCAAAGGTGATGTGATTCACGGCTTAGACGCGGCTGAAGAAACGGGCTGCAAAGTGTTTCACGCGGGCACAGCACTCAATGAGCTGGGCGAGATCACCACGGCAGGCGGTCGTGTGCTATGCGTGACGGCGCTGGGTGATAGCGTCTCTGCGGCACAACAGCAAGCGTATCAAGGCGTTAACGTGATTCACTGGGATGGCGCTGAGTGTCGCCGTGATATTGCCTTTAGGGCAATTGCCCGCGAGGGATAAGCAAGCCTTACGCTAGCAAATACTGACGAGGAAACAGGCATGGAGCGTGTCAAGCTGGATTTTCCCGCTGAAGAGGTCATTCATCGTCACCCTTTGACGGTGCGGGTAACCGATATGAACTATGGCCGTCACTTGGGGCATGATGCGCTGGTGTCGCTGCTCCACGAGGCGCGTATTCAAGCCTTCGCGGCACTTGATCTGCCTGAGTGGGATATGCATGGGTATCCTTCGGTGGTTGCTGATCTCACGGTGCAGTATCAAAGTGAAGCGCGCTGGCCCGATGCGTTAACGATTGCCACCGCCGTACCTGAGCCGCAAGGTAAAGCATTGACGATTTATCAGCGTGTTTACCAAGCGAACTCCCACCAGGTAGTTGCCACCGCAAGAGTCAGTCAGCTCTTGATCGACTTGGCTACCGGGCGTCCTGTCGAGGTGCCTGAGCTGGTTAAACAAGCGCTTTCCCACGCGAGGTGTGGCTGATGTCACGGGAGTATCCGATTATCGCGGTGACCGGCTCTTCGGGAGCGGGCACTACCACTGTTCGGCGCAGCTTCGAGCGCATGTTCCTGCGCGAAGATGTGCATGCGGCGATGGTCGATGGTGATGCTTTTCACCGCTACACCCGCGATGATTTGCACCGCATCTTCCGGGAAGAGCCTGAGCGTAAGGATGAGCTATCGCATTTTGCCGTTGAGGCGAACTTGCTGGATCGCTTGGAAGGGTTGTTCAGTGAGTATGGTGAGCACGGCTCGGGTACTTTTCGGCACTATATCCACGCCGAAGATAAGCAGAAAATCGAAGCAGGCTGCCGAGTAGGTACCTTCACCGAGTGGCAGTCGCTGCCTTGTGGCACCGACCTGCTGTTTTATGAAGGCTTACACGGCGGGCTGGTTACCGAAGAGTATGATATTGCCCGCCATGTGGATCTGTTAGTAGGCGTGGCGCCGACCATGAATCTTGAGTGGATTCAAAAGATTGACCGTGACACCAAGCTGCGTGGCTACTCACAGGAAGCGGTCATCGACACTATCCTCGGCCGTATGGATGACTATGTACGCTATATCCAGCCGCAGTTCTCGCGTACGCACATCAATTTTCAACGTGTGCCGACTGTCGACACCTCTAACCCTTTTGAAGTGCAGGATATTCCCACCGACGCAGAGTCATTCGTGGTTATCCGCTTTCGGGACCCTTCGACCGTGGACTTCCCTTGGTTGCTCGCGATGATCAAAGATTCGTTTATGACGCGTCCACACACGCTGGTTGTGCCGGGTGCGCGGATGTCGCTGGCAATGGAGCTTATTCTTGCCCCATTGGTTAGACATCTTCTCGCACAGAGACGCTTCCGTTAAAGGAGAGTTGTATGGATTGTCTTTTTTGCAAAATCATCAACCACGAAATCCCTGCTGATATCGTTTACGAAGATGACCACGTGTTGGCATTCGATGATATCAATCCCCAGGCCCCTACCCATCAGTTGATTATTCCTAAAAAGCATATTGCCACGTTGAACGATATTGACGAAGCTGACTTGGCACTCATCGGTCGACTCCAGTTTACCGCCGCCAAGCTTGCACGGGAGCAAGGCTTTGCCGAGGATGGCTATCGGGTGGTGATGAACTGCAACGAAATGGGCGGACAAACGGTCTACCATATTCATATGCATTTATTGGGTGGACGCGCATTCACATGGCCTGCCGGTTAAGCTCAGCAGGCCACTATCGCAAGTCAACGGAGTGTTGCCATGGATCGTCAACAGAGTCGTTCAGATCGCCTGATACATCAGTTTGATACTGTTTTACGAACGCTGATGCCACATGCGGCCTCTTCGCAGCGTGCAAGCCCTGCTGATGGGATGGCGGAAGTATCACTCGACAATCATGAGCGCCGTCATGCAGCGGGTTTAATACGCATTAATCATACCGGAGGGGTGTGTGCTCAGGCGCTCTATCAAGGGCAGGGCGTGACCGCGAAACTTCCGCATGGGCGTCACCAGTTGGAGCAGTCGGCACTGGAGGTGATTGATCATCTAGCCTGGTGTGATGAGCGTTTAGAGCAGTTGCAGAGTCGAACGAGCTACTTGAATCCGCTGTTCTATGCCGCCTCCTTTGGTATTGGCGCAGCCACCGGGGCGGTCAGCGATCGCCTAAGCTTAGGCCTAGCCGCCGCGACCGAGGAGCAGGCAGGTAAGCAGCTTGAATCAGATCAACAGTCGCTACCCTGCGGTGACACCCGCTCACGTGCCATACTGCGCCAAATGGCCGTTGATGATGCTCACCACGCCCAACTGGCTTTAGAAGCTGGTGGTGTCCGTTTTCCAGCACCGGTTAAGTGGGGCGTGCGTTTGGCCGCAAAAGTAGTGACCAAAAGCGTTTATCATCTTTGACGCGTTCTGATAGCACTTAGTCGGCTTTGCACTGGTTTAAAAACCTAAAAGGCCCCGCGAAGCGGGGCCTTTTGCTGTCACTATCTGCTGTCATTACAGACTGCCAGCGTGATGCTGATGATCAGGCGTCAATGCGCTTGTACTTCATGCGCTTAGGCGTATCGTTACCCACCCGCTTTCTATGATCCTCTTCGTACTCTGCGTAGTTGCCTTCAAATAAGACCACTTCGGAGTCACCCTCAAAGGCCATAATGTGCGTGGCGATCCGGTCAAGGAACCAGCGATCGTGGGAGATCACCATGGCGCAACCTGGGAAGGCCAGAAGCGCGTCTTCCAGTGCCCGCAGGGTTTCGATATCCAGGTCGTTGGAGGGCTCATCGAGCAGCAGCACGTTCGCGCCTTGCTTGAGCGTTTGGGCAAGCTGTAAACGGCCGCGTTCACCGCCAGAAAGCTCCGACAAGCGCTTCTGCTGGTCGTTACCTTTAAAGTTAAATCGACCTACATAGGCGCGCGAAGAGACTTCGTAGCCATTAATGTTGAGGATGTCCTGGCCATCGGAAACGGCTTCCCAGACGCTCTGCTTGTCGTCCAAGCCGTCGCGTAGCTGCTCGACGTAAGCGATATCGACCGTGTCACCCACCAGGACTTCGCCCTCATCTGGCTGCTCTTTACCGGTGATCAGTTTGAAGAGGGTCGATTTACCCGCACCGTTACCGCCAACGATGCCGACAATCGCGCCTTGGGGAATGGTGAAGGAGAGGTTTTGGTAGAGCAGCTTGTCATCGAAGCGCTTGGCCACATCACGAAACTCAATGACGTTATCGCCCAGGCGCGGGCCAGGCGGAATATAAATCTCATTGGTTTCATTACGCTTCTGGAAGTCGCCTGACTGCATCTCTTCAAAGCGGTTAAGACGCGCTTTGCTTTTTGCCTGGCGGCCCTTGGCGTTACTGCGCACCCACTCAAGCTCTTGCTTGATGGCTTTCTGACGCGAGGCTTCCTGCTTGGCTTCTTGATTCAGACGCTGATCTTTCTGCTCCAGCCATTGGGAGTAGTTACCCTCAAACGGGATACCCTGGCCACGGTCAAGCTCAAGAATCCAACCCGCCACGTTGTCTAGGAAGTAGCGGTCGTGGGTGATCGCCACGACGGTGCCGTTGTAGTCGTGCAGGAAGCGTTCTAGCCACGCCACCGACTCTGCGTCAAGGTGGTTGGTAGGCTCGTCCAGCAGCAGCATATCGGGGCTTGAAAGAAGTAAGCGGCAGAGTGCTACACGACGGCGCTCACCGCCCGAGAGATTGCCAACTTTGGCTTCCCAGGGGGGCAGGCGTAGTGCTTCCGCAGCCACTTCAAGCTTGCGCTCCAGGTTGTGAGCATCCGCAGCTTCAATAATATTTTCAAGCCTTGCCTGCTCGCTAGCCAGCGCATCAAAGTCGGCGTCGGGCTCTGCGTAGGCCGCATAGACACCATCCAGCTTCTCCTGCGCTTGTTTAATCTCACCTAGCGCTTCTTCGACGGTATCGCGGACGTTTTTCTCGTCGTCTAGCTGCGGCTCCTGGGGTAGGTAGCCAACATTGATGCCAGGCATCGGACGAGCTTCACCTTCAAACTCTTTATCGACACCGGCCATGATGCGCAGCAGTGTGGATTTACCCGAACCGTTAAGACCCAGCACGCCGATTTTGGCGCCAGGGAAAAACGAGAGCGAAATATCCTTGAGAATTTGCTTTTTGGGTGGCACTACTTTGCCAACCCGGTTCATGGTGAAAACGTATTGCGCCATGGAGATCCGTTAAGTTGATGAAAAGAATAAAGCGACAGCAGCGGGCTACTAGCTGTTATTACAGACTGTTACTACTGTCTGATGTTACAGACTAGGGAGTGATGATAGTGGTCTGCGCCAGGAAAGGCTAGGAGCGTATCATTAGCCAGGCCCGCTCAACCGCTGAGAAGGCCGACCCGTTCAAGGCTTACTCTTCTTCGTCCCAGTCATCTTCAATGGCACGCTGAAGGCGGCGTTCTTCCAGCCATGCTTCAACCTGGCGTCGCGCACGTAAGCTGTCAGCTTTGCTTGGTTTACTTTTGCCGTAGTGGTCATCATTGACGGCGTCTAAGCTTTCGAACTCGTCAGATTCGAGTGCATCGGTAGTAAAAGTTTCACGACTTAGGGGGTCACGGCTCATGTGATGTCCTCCAACCCAGCCGGCGAGCCGGCGTATCAACGGCTTCACGCGAACACATGTGAGATCACAAAACACATGCCATTCGCAAAGTGAAGCACCTAGCGCAGTTCAAGCGCCTTGCCGCTATATAACGCCAGTTGGGATGAAGTTCAAGCTTTATAGTTTTTTTTGGTGAGAAAGTTAATGATTAGCTGTTTTCTCGCTGCTTTTGTAACTCCGCCAGCGCAAGCTGCGCTTCCACGCGTTCGGTGACGTCTTTTTGCACGCCGATGTAATACATCAACTCATCTGCCTCGTCGTAGACCGGCGTAATGGACAGCTCATTCCAAAACATGGTGCCGTCTTTGCGATAGTTACGCAGTACTTCGCGAGAAGGGCGGCCATCTTTAAGCGCATCCCGAATAGCAACTAACGCGTCCTGATCGCGGTCTTCATTTTGCAAGAAGCGGCAGTCGCGATACAAGATTTCATCCGCACTATATCCGGTTAGGCGCTCAAAGCCTTTGTTGACGTAGATGAGGATGTTTTCATCCCCCTCCTGTTCGGCAACGACAATGCCGTCTTCCGATGCGTCAACAATTCGTTCGAGCAGTTCTGGACTGATCAATGGAGATCGTTTCATCAAGGGGTTCCTGTTGCAGCTCAAGTCCTTTTCCATCGTTCACGGCAGTTCAATTTGTCCGTGAAACGCCGGAATTTCCAATTGCTTATATAGGCAGCGTAGCAAATGCTCCAACACCTTGCTGCTATTAGGCTCTATCATGGCGAGCGTTGTCACGCATTGCAATCTTGAGCAGCACCTTAACCTTGGCCGTCTTGTGGATAGCCGCTGAGGTGAAAGCCACGCCATGTCACTCCACCTCAGGCAGTTGATGGGCGCTAAGGATAGCTCCCACAGCGGTAACCGCTAGAATGAGGAGTAATACGCTACTACCAAACCACTGTGCAAAAGCGCCAATGATACCGCCTACGATGAGCATTAACACGCCGGTTAAAGTATTTGAAAGGGCCACATAGAGCGCACGGTTATCTTGACTAGCCATATCGACGAGATAGGTTTTACGCCCTAAGCGTACGCCGTGGTGAACAATGACTAATAACGCGTAAACTGCTGCATAGGGCCATATGCTGTGTGTCCACCCACCGGGTAGCCACGTCAGGCTGGCGCCCAGTAAGCAGCAAATAGCGGTACCTATCGCCGCATCGCGCATCACTCCACGGCTCGATTGATCCGCCCGTTTTCCCCAGAGCGGGCTTGCTATCATGGCGGCAAGCCCCGATACCACAACCAGTATACCCAGGCCCCCCAGGTCGGTGCCGCTTTGGTTTTGTCCTAGTAGTGCAATGTAGGGGAGGGCGAGGGCGCTTGACAGCAGAAGTGCCCGGGCAAGGTTGAAATGTAAAAAAGTGCGGTCATTTTTTAGCAATGATAGGCCCAATTTAATACTGTCCCAGCCGTTTTCACCGCCTTTTACTGCGCCGGGGGCCTCCTGAATACGGGCAGCGGCGATGGCATTCATTAGCCAGCCGCTAGCAGCTATGGCCAGCAATATCGCTACCACTAAATTGCCTGGGCGGTTATCAAACAGCATTAACACAGCCCCTGCCACTAGCGTGGCAGCGCCGGCAATACTGCCGCTCCAGCCCATTAGCGTGCCGCGGCGGCGCTTGGCAATGGTTTTGCCCAGCACATCTTTTGTAGCAATTGAAGATAACCCTCGGGCCAGCGAGAGTAGAATTAACGCTGCGAGTACTAACGCACCGCCTAAGGTGCCGGAGGCGAATAACGCAAGTACGGCAAGGACTAGCGCAGCGAGCCCTTGAGCCAGCGCGCCGGTTACCCACACCCATTTTCGCTTAGGTTTTAAGCGGATAAACCCAGCTACAAAAATTTGCGGCAACAGGGCGCCAGCCTCTCGAATGGGTACCAGTAGCCCTACCATCCAGACTGGGGCACCAATAATGCCCATCAGCCAGGGTAGGACTAACCGCGCGCTAGACAGCTCGTCAGCCAGCTTATTACCCAAAGCAGCCCATATGTGCAGAAAAAAATTGCGCGGCTGTTCGTTACAAGCCCCTTCAGGTATGTCGTCGCACATGCGGCTATCGTCATCGCCTGTTAGCCACTCATACAGGCGAGTTTGCGAAACGTTATGGTCGGCCATTGGGGCTCCTTCTTAATCGACCTATTTCAATCGATCTATCTCAGGCTAACTCAAAATGACAGAATGATTTCTTAGGATGTCATATTAACTTGTCTAGGAGGTCAGGGATGTCACGTATTCAAATCCGCTATTGCACTCAATGCCAGTGGCTACTGCGTAGCGGTTGGTATGCACAGGAATTGCTCTCAACGTTTGGTGAAGGACTGAGTGAGGTATCGCTTTCTCCCTCCCATGGCGGCACCTTCGAGATCTGGTGTGATGATGAGCTGTTATGGGAGCGCAAGCGCGATGGTGGCTTTCCGGATATCAAACTTCTCAAGCAGCGAGTGCGAGACCAGTTGGAACCAGGTCGAGATTTAGGGCATATCGACCGATGAGCCAGGATCGGCAAGCGATTCTGTTTGGTTTAGGTGCCGTCGCATTATGGTCGACGGTGGCAACGGCTTTTAAAGTGGCGCTTGCTTGGATGAGCCCTGTGGAGCTGATGTGGCTAGCAGCATTTGTCTCATGGGCATTGATGGGGGCGCTGGTCATTAAGCAGGGAGATATCACTACAGCACTACGCACCGGTTGGAAAACAGCCACGTGGGCGGGATTGATGAACCCGGTGGCCTATTATTTGGTGCTTTTCGCCGCCTATGACCGCCTCCCTGGGCAAGAGGCGATGGCGTTGAATTACACCTGGGCCTTGGCGATGGCCTTTTTGGCCGTGCCACTGCTTGGGCAGCGCTTAACGCGCATGGATATTGTTGCAGGGCTGGTCGCCTACGCAGGCGTGTGGGTAATCGCTACACGAGGCTCGGTTTTTAATGTTTCTTTCGCCGACCCGCTTGGGGTCGTGCTGGCACTCGCCTCGACGCTACTGTGGGCGCTTTACTGGCTGCTCAACGCCCGTGACCCACGTCCTCCGCTCGTTGGTCAATGGCAAAATTTTAGCGTAGGCCTACCTGTGTTGACTTTGTTGTTACTGCTCGGCCCCGGTTTCCAATGGCATGGCTGGCCAGCTTTTGGTGCTGGCGTTTATGTGGGCCTGTTTGAAATGGGGGTCGCGTTTATCCTGTGGCAATTGGCAGTACATAAGGTGTCGCGCACGGCCAAGGTTTCTAATCTCATTTTTCTCTCACCTCCCGTGTCACTGCTGTTACTTTTCCTGGTAGTTGGAGAACCTATTTTGCCTTCGACGTTGACTGGGCTAGTGCTCATTCTGCTGGGGCTCGGGCTGCAACAAACCCAGAAAAGCGAACCATCCTGATTATTTTTTTGTGTTTTAATGATGTTCTTATTGTAATTTTTTGTGACATTTGGTTTTATAGCCTCAGGGTGAGTAGGAAATTAACTAAATTAGGCTAAGATCAGCTGATTAAGTTTTAATTACTATGGGTTTACTTCAAAAATTGGGCGCTCGTAGGGATATAGGCTCACTCAGCGATGAGATTTCGCGAGCTTATACTTGAAGCAGTAGTGCAACATAGCTCAGTGGGTCATACGAATAATGAGCTGCATGCAATGAGTGCCACATCATAGGGAACGCTGTCGATGAAAAAAAATGCCGTATCGAGACTTAAAAAAATCTTTTGTCATCATGTCTTTAAGCCGCTGACAGTGACCACGTTGGCATGTGTCCCGCTTACGGCATTAGCGCAGTCTCTTCCTGCTAGCCTCTATGCCCCAGGCGCCACTGATCTTCCCAGTACTATTCAACAAACGATCATTTCCAATCCCAGTGTAAATGCTGCTTGGGCGAATTTTAGCGCTTCCGGGAGCGATGTTAGGGTCGCACAGGGTAATTATTTGCCTACGATTGATATTTCCGCGGGCGTGGGTCGGCAAGATCAGCAAAATGATGGGCGCGGAAGCTACAGCAGTGACTTTGCTGAACTTACGCTCACCCAAATGGTGTTTGATGGGTTTGCCACCCGCAGCGAAGTAGAGCGTTTGGATCGCACTCGGCTGATTGCCTATTTCGAGCTGCTGGGTGCAAGTGAAGAGGTGACGCTTGAAGCTTTTCAGACCTATCTTGATGTGCTTCGCTACCGTGAAATGGTGCGTTTAGCTCAAGAGAACTATCGTGAACACCAGCGGGTGTTCACGCAAATTGAAGAGCGAGCACTTTCTGGGGCGGGCCGTGGTGTTGACCTGGAACAAATCAGCGGCCGCTTGGCGTTAGCGGAATCCAACCTGATGACTGAGGCGTCGAATCTGCATGATGTAACGGCACGCTATCAGCGAATCGTAGGCGAGCTTCCTGCTCAGAATATGTCGCCTGCACCTAGCTTGGCCGATGAACTGCCCACTGATGTTAGTCAAGCCGTCGAAATGGCGTTCGCGGGGAATCCTGATTTCCACGCTGCGATTGAAAATATTGCCGTACAGCGTGCGGAACAAGGGGCTGCAAAGGCCGCCTTTATGCCTCGCCTGGATATACAGGGGCGCACGGGAACCAATAATCAGGACGACTCGATCGCTGGGCGCAGTGATGAGCACAGTATTCAGCTGGTTGCCAGCATGAACCTCTATCGAGGCGGTTCAGATAGTGCAGCCTTTGATGCGGCGAGCACGCGTATCGAACAAGCCGTCAATCAGCGCGAAACGGCTTGTACAAATGTACGTCAAACCACTCAAATTGCTTACAACGATACCCTTCGCTTAGGAGAGCAATTGAGCTACCTAAATGAACATCGCCAATCAATTAACCGGGTTCGCGGCGCCTACCAGCAGCAGTTTGATATTGGCCAGCGTACTTTGCTTGATGTGCTTGATAGTGAGAACGAGTACTTCGAAGCCAGCCGTGCCTTCGCGAATGCAGAGTTTGACCTAACCTTGGCCCAAGCCCGCACGTTAGCGGCAATGGGGCAGTTAATGAGTACTCTTGAGGTTGTACGCGAGGATATCCCAAGCCTTGACGAACTTGGCTATGACGATATAACCCTTAGCGCTGAAATGGCCTGTGGAGTGGAAGGGCCACGCGGCTTTACTCTAGATGACTTTACACGCGGAATATCTTCATTGCCTGCTCACGCTGATATGCCAGCTTCTTCTTATGCCGCTAATGAGCAGCCAGTCATTAGTCAACTGCAAGAAACGGCTATATCCAGCAAAGTAATGCATTCTCCTACTGCCGAGAACGGTCTCTATATTCAGGTGGCATCGTTAAGTGCCCTTGAGCGTGCTGAGCAGTTAAGTGCTCAACTAAGCGAACAGCTGGACAATGACGCAAGGGTCTACGCATTTACGGGTAATTACCGCGTTCAAATAGGCCCAATCCCTACTCTAAATAGCGCTCAGGAACTACAACAAACGCTACAAGGGATGGGCTACGGAGATGCATTTGTCACTAACGGCTGACATGTTTAAATAGTTTTCGGTTTAACAATAGCGTCGTTCTTCGTTTGGCGGCGAAGGGTTAGCGGCTTTCGCTAATCATTGGGGAAAAAGATGCCTAAATAGGCATTAGGGGAATGAGGTCTCTGTGACACAAACCAAGCTGGAAAGGCCGAGCGCTGAAGATGCTAGCGAGCAGCCAATAGGCGATGAGTTACTCGAATGTTTGAAAGCGGTTGCCTCATTTCATCAGCATGAGGTGTCATCAGAGGCCCTTAGAGCTGGCTTGCCCTTGGAGCAGGGGAAGTTAACGCCTTCCGTATTCGGTAGGGCCGCTTCCCGTGCTGGGCTGACGGCGCGGATTGTTAAAAGCAAGCTGTCCGCGCTTAACCCAGCACTATTTCCCGCTATCCTATTGCTGGAGCCGGGCAGGGCGTGCGTGCTGTTAGGGATTGATCTCAAACAGCAAAAAGCCAACGTTATTTTTCCTGAGCTATCTGAATCAAACGTTGAGCTGCCTCTTGACGAGCTGTATGCAGGCTATAGTGGCGAAGCTATTTACGTTCGCCCCAAGTTTCTTGCGGATAACGCGTCTGAACCAGGAGTTAAGAAACGCCGCGATCAGCACTGGTTTTGGGGAGTTATTCGCGAAAATAGACCTCTCTATCGCGATATCGTATTGGGATCGGTGGCTATCAACGTGTTTGCCATCGCAATGCCGCTGTTTGTTCTCAACGTTTACGATCGGGTGGTACCCAATCAGGCTACGGAAACACTTTGGGTGCTCGCAATAGGCATCTTTATAGTGCTGTGCTTTGATTTGGTGCTCAGGTTGATGCGCAGCAGCTTTGTCGACTTAGCCGCTAGCCGGGCGGACGTGAAGCTCTCTTCTTCTATTATGGCCAAAGCATTAGGTTTGCGTTTAGAAGACCGCCCAGCATCAACCGGTGCGTTCACTTCCACACTGCAATCCTTTGAGTCGGTGCGTGCCTTTATTGGTTCGGCAACTATTTTAGGCATTGTCGATTTGCCCTTTGTACTGATGTTTGCGGCGATTATCGCGCTGATTAATCCTTGGCTAGTGCTACCGGTGTTGGTTGGGATTGTGTTTGTGTTGCTCTACGCATTGGCTGCTCAGGGTAAGCTTCATGAGCTTTCACAAACTACCTGGGAAGTCGGCGCGCAGCGCAACTCGCTGTTGGTGGAATCGATTTCCCAATTAGAAAATGTTAAGGCCCTACGAGCTGAGAGCCGTATTCAGCGCCATTGGGAAAAGTCATCGGCCTTTCTTTCCCGTACCGGCGCGCAGTTAAAGATGGTCAGCACTTCGGTCTCCAACGTGGCTCAGTGGGCGCAGCACAGTGTAGCGGTGTGCGTCATTATCGTGGGTGTTTATCAAATCATCGAAGGTAACCTCACCCAGGGTGGATTGATTGCTGCTTATATGCTTTCTTCCCGTGCAATGGCGCCGATCAGTCAAGCCGCGGCGTTGCTGGCGCAATATCATCAGTCCTCAACGGCGCTTGAGTCACTAAACACGGTGATGGATAAGAAAGTAGAGCGACATGAAGGCAAAGCCTACGTAGAAAAGCCCAGTTTCGCTGGCAATATACGCCTTGAAAAAGTCACGCTGCGTTACCCAAATGAGGAGCGCGAAGCGCTTAAAGACGTATCGGTGACCATTAAATCGGGTGAAAAAGTGGCCTTATTAGGTCGCATTGGCTGCGGTAAGTCGTCATTAAACAAATTGGTGTTAGGGTTTTATCAGCCGTCATCGGGTGCCGTGCTGGTTGATAACGTGGATATTCGCCAGTTAGACCCTCTGCAGCTGCGTCGCCATATCGGCTATGTTCCCCAGGACGTTAGCCTCTTCTCCGGATCGCTTCGGGACAATATTGTGGCGGGAGGCGGTAGCGACCGCGTTGATGATGAGGCGTTGCTTAGAGCGATTGACTTGGCAGGTCTAGAATCACTCGTTAACAACCACCCACATGGCGTGGATTTGCAGGTTGGCGAACGCGGACAAGCGCTTTCTGGTGGGCAAAAGCAGTCCGTCGCCATTGCCCGTGCACTGGTGCAGGATCCGCCTATTTTGTTGTTGGACGAACCCACAAGCTCTATGGATAACGCCAGCGAAGAGGCGTTCAAAGCCAACTTAAAAAATGTGGCAGCAGGAAAAACCATCTTGGTTGTCACACACCGCACCTCGCTACTTTCACTGGTTGATCGCATCATTGTTATGGATGGTGGCAAGGTCGTGGCCGATGGCCCGCGGGACACCGTGGTCGAGGCGTTGCGTAAAGGCCAGATCGGGAGGGCATCGTAATGGCGCGTAAACCCTCATCCACGACCGAGCAAAAGGGCTTTGATGCCATTGGTCGATTCTCAGAAAAAGGCCAAAAACCGTTTCGGCCTTTTATGGATCGGCTGTTTGCCAAGCGTGTTTCTTCCGCCCACTTAAGCCGTGATTGGGCAAGCGATACCGATTGGGCGCGTATGCAACAAGAGCCCATTCGTGCGCGGCTATTCCTGTATACCGTTCTGCTCACCGTTGTTGCGCTGTTAGTGTGGGCGTATTTCGCGTCTATCGATGAAGTGACCCGCGGAGCTGGGCGGGTGATTCCCGCCAGCCAGTTGCAGCGTATTCAGTCGTTTGACGGTGGTGTTATTGAACAAATCTTTATTCGCGAAGGGCAGATTGTTGAAGCAGGAGAAGTGCTGATGCAAATCGACCCCACCCGTTTTGTCTCTGATTTTCGCGAAAACCGCGCTCAGCGTTATGCGCTTCAAGCGCGTGCCGAAAGGCTACGGGCGCTAGCTACGGGCACCGCGTTTGAGCCCTCCGAAGAGCTGCGTCAAGAAGTACCTGACATTGTGATGCAAGAGCGCGAGGTGTATGAGAGTCGCCGCGAAGAGTTGCGCGAGCAAGAAAACGTCCTTAATGACCGAATTCGTCAACGTCGGGAAGAGCTACGAGAAGCACAGGCCCGCCGTGATACCGCCCAACGTGAAGTCAATATGGCCAGTCAGGAACTTAACTTGACACGGCCGCTGTTGGCTTCGGGGGCTGTTTCCGAAGTTGAAGTACTGCGTTTACAGCGAGATGTGTCAGGCGCGACTGGCGAGCGCAATCAAGCTGATGCCGCTGTTTCACGCTTAGAGGCCGGGGTGGAAGAAGCCGAGGGACAGCTACTAGAGCTAGGTGCCGAACGTAGAAGTGAATGGCGAAACGATCTGGCTCAAACGCTGGGCGACTTGAATGCATTACAACAATCGGGAACTGGGTTACAGGATCGCGTTCGGTTGACAGAGATTCGCTCGCCGGTTGACGGTATTGTTCAACGCATTCACATCAGCACCATTGGTGGCGTTGCTCAGCCGGGCCAAGAGGTGGTGGAAATTGTTCCCACCGACGACCAGTTGCTGGTTGAGGCACGCATCGCCCCGCAAGATATCGCCTTTCTGCATCCAGGGCAGCCTGCGACTATCAAACTCACGGCTTACGACTATGCCATTTACGGCGGCTTGAAGGCCGAGCTTGAGCGTATTAGTGCCGATACCATTACTGATGATGACGGCAATACCTTCTACCAAGTGCGTGTGCGCAGTTTAGAAAATGAAAATGTCGCCGATAGATTACAAGTAATTCCCGGCATGACAGCGCAGGTGGACATAGTGACGGGCAAGCGCACGGTGATGCAGTTTTTGCTGAAACCTGTCTTAAGAGCGTGGCGTGATTCCATGGGGGAACGCTGATGAAACACTGGTTCATAACAACGGACGGAAACTTAAAAGCGCGTTGGAAAAAAGCGTTTCCCGAGATGATAGCCTCCAGACCGGATGTATTTATTGGTAAAGCACAGCCTAATGATGTGGTGTGGCTGTCTACAACGGTTGAATCTTGGTCAGAACTTATAGGTGCTATAACTGCCAAGGGGGCTATTGTCGTTGTGCTAAGTTATTCGCCGGATGACCGTGAAGCGTTGAGGTCATTGGATCTGGGAGCGCGGGGATATGTTCATACGCTTGCGGCGCCAGAGGTGCTTCAGCAGGTGGCAGTGGTGGTTACTAACCAAGGCGTCTGGGTTGGTCAAGAGTTGCTTGCTAAAGTGTTAGGGGGCTCCTTTAAAGCACTTCAGCAACGTGCTGAAGGTGGCGGCCATTTCAATACAGCGCAGCTTGGGAACTTAACCGACCGTGAGCGAGGCGTAGCACTTGCTGTGGTGCGGGGCGCAACAAATAAAGAAGTTGCACGGCAGCTAGACATTACTGAGCGTACAGTAAAAGCGCACCTCACTGCTATTTTCAAAAAACTGGCCGTTCGAGATCGCTTACAGCTTATTCTAAAGCTGGCACCGATAATGGAACGTGTTCCCGAGCGCTTTTAATTTTATAACTTAGCGCAGGCAGCATCTCGATATCTTTCAGCGCTTATTCGATACGTTTCTGACCCTCACATTAGCCTCCATTATTGAGCAACTTAATGCCGGGTATTAAAAATTCTTCATTGGATAGCTCGCTTCCATTAAGTAAGTCGAGTACTGAGCCTGCTGCCCGATCGGCTGAGCTTTCGCTTGCGTTGGAGAATATGGGCGACGTTGTGATGCCTATGTGGCTGGACAGGCACGCACGGCTTGCGGAATTTTCGCAGGTAATGTTGATTTCAGTAAGTGATGGCTATGAACGTGCACAAGTCACGTCTATGCAGCTTGATTTGAATAGCTTGCAGGCAGGCAACTGGGCGGTGTTAGTACCCACTTTGAAGCAAGCATTGACACGGCTGGAGCGAAAGTTTTCCCACCCTTTGGTGTGGTGTCGGTTGGAATGGGCTTTTGCCGTGCGCGAGTGGCAGTGGCAGGCGCTGAAACAGGAGATTAAGCGCTGCAAGCGTAACTATTGTCGTAGCGGCTTAGCGTTTGTGGGTAAGAAATTTCCTCGACTCTTGCTGACAGAGATGGAGCTCAATGCCAATGCCTGTTTGTATGCAGGCAATCGGGTTGCGCACGCTGAAGTTAACCAGGCTAACCTTGAGCGTTTTATAAAAGCACGTCATGGTTCCAGCCAAATGCCGGATTTTGCCGATAATATGCCGGTATGGAGCTTTTCCACTGCTGGCGTGTTTCTAGACGTTAGCGGTGAAACGCCAAGTGTACATGCTCTGGATACCCAGCCTAGGCGTTGGGGTAGGCGAGAGGCTCCACCTCTGACAATGGATTCCTCGGGGGAGTTGATAGCTCGTTCTACACGCTTTTTGGGCAAGCAGGTGGGGCAGGATGGTCGCTATGTGTATGGCTATTTCCCCTGCTTTGACCGCCGCATCAATACCTACAATGTGTTGCGCCACGCCAGTAGTACCTATGCGTTATTGGAAGGCTATGAGGCTTGCTCGGATCAACAGCTTTTAAATGATGAGCAGCTTAAACGGATACGCCAACAGATATCTTGGGCGCTTAATGGCATATGTTCCCAGTTTATTATTCATCGCCAAGGGGCAGCCTATGTGGTGGATACAGGCAATATCATCAAGCTGGGAGCCAACGCGGTCGCTATTCTGGCGTTGGTAAAGTATCACCAGGTCACAGGAGACGATGGTTATGCTGATCTGGCAGATGCGCTAGCGCTGGGTATTGTACGAATGCAGGAAGCCGATGGTAGCTTTGTGCATGTACTCAACGCTGCAGATTTATCGGTCAAGGAAAAGACACGAATAATTTATTACGATGGTGAAGCTGCATTTGCTCTGATGCGGCTTTACGACCATACCCGCAATAGTCGTTGGCTGGACTGCGTGGTCAAAGCGTTTGACTACTTTATCGCCAATGGGCACGAAAAGGCGCATGACCACTGGCTTGCCTACTGCTCAAATGAGTTGGTGACGCATCGACCAGAGCGGAAATATTTCGCGTTTGCGGTGCGCAATATCGCGGGCTATGTCGATTTTATTCGTGAGCGGATCACCACTTTTCCCACGCTGCTTGAGCTGGCAATGGCGTTTCACAAGACGCTGCTCAAGCTGGAGACACGCCCTGATCTAGTCGATGTGCTGAATGGGTTTGATGTCAATGCGTTTTACCGGGCACTGCATACCAGGGCGAACTATCTTTTGAATGGTTTTTTCTGGCCGGAAGTCGCTATGTACTTTAAGGCACCCGCTACTATCGTGGATGGTTTTTTTATTCGCCACCACAGTTTTCGCGTAAGGATTGACGATGTAGAACACTACCTTTCTGGGTTGGTCGCTTATCAGCAGATGCTTCGCAAAGGCGAATATGCCAACATCAAGCCCCCGCTAAAGAATAGGCTTGATGCTGAGGCTATGGCTTCGGCAACTGAGGGAACATGGGTATCAGCACCACCGGATAAGTGGCTGGCAAGAGGATTATGCTGTTGGCCAAAATCCTTTCAA
The DNA here is from genome assembly GCF_018612805.1 of Halomonas sp. ISL-56. Lineage (NCBI taxonomy): Bacteria > Pseudomonadati > Pseudomonadota > Gammaproteobacteria > Oceanospirillales > Halomonadaceae > Halomonas > Halomonas sp. ISL-56. The sequence continues at coordinate 113,711 of NZ_JAGGRO010000029.1, forward strand.
CCTGGGCAGGTGGTTGTCGCTCGGGGCAAGGAAATGGAGAAAGGTTTTTTGCCGTTTGCGGCGGTGAAGTCACTAGTCACTAAAGGTGCTTCTGCAGTGCTTTGCGATGATGGCGAGGCGTATCGCGATATCGGCATTCCCGTGTTAAAAGTGCGTGATGTGCGGGCTGCGACACTGGCCATCGGGCAGCGACAACGGCGCTGTTATGCTGGCCGCGTCGTTGGTATTACTGGAAGCGCAGGCAAAACAACGGCGGTGGCAATGCTAGCCCATGCGCTGAGCTACAACAGTTCAGTAGGGCAAACGCAAGGCAGTGCCAATCTTCCTATTGGCATTGCCTGGAACATTGCTTCAATGCCCCAAGAGGCACACTACTGGGTGGTTGAAATGGCCATCGGTTCCATGGCTTACAATACGGAACTTGCTCGCCCTGATATCGCTATTATTACGAATATCGCTGCTTCGCATCTAGCCTATCACCACTCGTTGGACGAAATTGCCCGTAAGAAAGCGCTTATTTTTCAGAGTATGCCCCCCAGTGGGGTCGCCATTCTCTATCGTGATATGCCGCACTATACTTATCTTGCGGAGCAGGCAAGGAGCTACCACCTAAAGGTCGTCAGTTTTGGCGAACATGTTGACGCTGACATACGCATGCTTGAGTTTGCAGGCAACAGCGGGCGCATTAAGCTTGATGGCACTTCGTATGAGCTCTGCATGAGCGCCATTGGACGTCATATGCTGCTCAATGCCATGGCGGTACTGGCAGTGGCTAGGCACGATAACCTTCCTCTAGACATAATAGTGCCCCGCCTAGCGTCTTTTCAGGCGGTGGCAGGCAGAGGTGAAGTGAGATCCATTGATTACCAAGGAGTGGCGATCACAGTGTACGATGAAGCTTATAATGCCAATCCTCTATCGATGCGCATGGCGCTGGAGGCCTTCTCCGCGCTGTCCGTACAAGCTAACCAAAAGTTATTAATTCTCGGTGATATGCTGGAGCTTGGCTCAGAGGCAGAGGCTCTGCACCTGGAACTTGTTCCCATACTTACTGCACTACCGGTTAGGCAGATACTGCTATGTGGACAAAATTGCCAAGCCTTAGCCCCATTACTGGGAGGGGAGGCCGCCGGCGTGTTTCACTTTGCGGATGTCAAAGCACTAGAAACAGCTCTACCTGGACACTTAAAACCTCAAGATTGTGTGCTTGTTAAGGCTTCCCATGGCATTGGGTTGCACACGCTTTTTTCATCATGACGGCTATCTGTAACTACGTCTCGATAGCTCGGTATGGGTGGGGGGCTCTGCTCCTGTTTTGTGTGGCGTTGCTAACCCTTGATACTGCTCATTCGCAGTCCGAAGTCGGCGAATGCTATTACCTACAGCGTGATAGATTGCTTGAGCCGTTGGAAAATGAGCTGAAGCCTGCAAAGGGTGTTAATGCCATGCACTTCTTTGTCGAGAGCCCTGAACCGAGTGCGGAACTACCTTCTACGCGGCTTGATGATCTGGAAATTCAGCTGAGGGCTGCCGATGCACTCTATAGCGAAGTATTGGGCCTCACACCACCCTTGCATATGCCACGCTATCAGCGTGCGGGCTTCATTATGGTGATTTTACGTGCGGATCAAACACGTGGCGGGCAGGCTTATGACGAAGTTGTACGCAGCGCTGCCTCGCCAGGTTGTCATATTCGCATGGCATTGGGTGGGCAAGTGGATGCAGCACAAAACCTAACCCCTGCACATGAGCTATTTCATCTATACCAAAACGCGCACATGATGTTCAAGCAGGGTTGGGTGCATGAAGGATTGGCTCGCTGGTCGGAATCGCTATTGAGAGGAAATTTACAAAAGGGGCCTCCCTTGCCTGCGAGTGTCGAGGCACTTGAGAGGTTGTTGCAAGAGAGCTATGGCGCAGCGCCATTTTGGCAGCGATTGTTTTATCTGCTTGATGCCCAAGCAATTAAATCCATTCCCGACGCGCTTCGTGATAAACGTTACCACGATGGCAGCCAGGTAGTAGCAGCGACCGAACTCTATGGGAGCACATTCCTGCCGCTACTTTTTGCTTCCCTGGATGAGGCCGGTGCAGCGTTGTCTCAACAAGAACAATGGCCTGAGTATGGTTGGGCAGAAGCAGAGCAGCGCAGTCTGCGCCATAACGAGGTCATTTTATCCGCAGTGCACCATGCCGTTTCAACCTATATGCCGATAGCAAATCAGCCGGACGAGTTACGCGTATTTATGCAACTTATAGAGCCAATGGCTGAGCGATGAGCAACCTAGCGGCACGCAGTGAGATGGGTGAGATTCATAGTGATCAAGTTCGCGGCTTAATGGTAGCGTTGGCACGCGCGGTGCTGTGGCCATTTCGCTGGCGCGTGGTCGCTATCCTGTTGATGCAGATCGCCAGCCAAGTAATGCTATTGGCAAGCCTAGTGCTCCCCTGGCAACTACTTCAAGTGCTGATAACCGGCCATAGCCGCATCGATGGCTGGGTGCCTGGAGCAGATACTGACAGTGGAAAAATAGCGGTGCTGATAGCCTTGGCAGTACTCTGCTTTTGCTCCTATGCCCTTCTCCAATGGCTGGTTAAAAAGGCCGTCGCGAGTCTTTCGGCCACGATACTGCAGCACTTAAATAAAACACGCTTGGTTACTAATCACCGCTTACTTGGCAACCGTGTACTGAGTGTTGTGATAGGCGCCATATCATCAACGGTTATTGCACTGCTATTTTGTCTGTTGATCGCACTTCTGCATCCCCTGTTAGCGCTATTGGCAGTGGTATGTGTGCTTGGGTTGGTAATAGTAGTTTGCTTTTACTATCGCTTTGAAAGAGTGCAGAAAATCCAAGGCATGCTGCAGGGCAACGTGCTTACCGTGATCAATGTCAGTTTTGTACTGGGTTTTTTGATCATAGTTTTGGATTACCTAAATGGCACTATGCGGCCGCTCCTGACGCTATTTATACTGTTGCTGAGTATGCGCCAACTCATGGCGGCAAGTATTAATGGGCTGGTGAATTTCTTAAGTATTATCAAGTATTTTCAGCAGATTAATATGCTGCTTTTACCCCGCTCTCAGCAGGTCTCGCTGTTTTCAATTACTGATTTTGCTCAACGTTTTGAACAAGCAACTCTCAAGCAGTGGCTATTACCCTGGCTGGCTGAGCGTCAGCACTGTTACGGCGATCTTGATGTTTTACAGTGTCGTCTGCTAAATGGGCGGGCGATAGCGCACGTATTGGTGCGAGATACGGATGGCGGCGGTGCCCCACGCTATGTATTGCTCAAATGTTATGTGCCTGCTCGGGAGAATGAAGCACTTCATGAAGCTGCGCTTCTAAAAGAAGTAAGCGGGTATTGCTATGGCACTATTCCCACAGTGCCTGTTTTACTGGAAAGCGGTCGCTTGCCTTGGTGCTCTTTTGTATTGTTGGAGGTGGGCGACAAACTTCCTCAATGGAAAAACTCGGAAGAACGTAAACCTTGGATGAATGAGCTGCGTCAATGCCTGTTTCACGTTCCATTACCTGATCGGCTGATTGCTCAATACACAGCAACTTTCGACTCTTTACCCGAGCGTATGAAGAAAATAAAGGCTTCGCATTTTGCGTATTTGACGCACTCGGATAAAGAAAGCTTTCAAGTTGAGCATTTTATGCATTTATGGCCATTAATGGTGGCTGAGGTGGAAAGAATCCCCAAATGCCTGACGGTGCAAAATCCGAGTAGCGCGCGCATGGCAAATATAGACAGCCACATACTGCTCATGGACTGGCAGGGGTGGGTATATGACACGACGGGGGCCTACTGGCCATTATCAGCAAAACTGCATGCCGAAGCGCTTGAAGTCATGGAAAGTCAGTGGGAAGTCTCGCGTGTCCAGCTAACCTGGTCTAAATTTGATACCCCTGCCATTGCCGCAGATTACGTTGCCTTGGCTGCGCGCGCACACGAATTTTGTCAGCGTTGTCAGGCTAATAATGATTCTGGAGCGCTTAATATGATGGCTGGGCTTATCAAAGCTTATGGTGCAATAGAACATCGTCATTCTTTTTTTGCTGACCAAGATCATGTTGCAGGCTTGCATCGTATTTTGAGCTCGGAGAAAAAGTAGCTACTACTCATAAATGCCTGTATCGGTTTTACTGAACAGTTGTCCCGCACACAACCCCTTGCCTGCCAAGACAGCCCTGAAAGTCACTTGCATTCTTTTTCCTGCCACTTTGCCCCTATTGTCCACCGGTACAATATGAAACCGTCTTGATCAAGGCTAGGCTTGCTTCAGAATGCCGCAAATAGCCATTTTCATTAGGCTTCAATAAAAAGCGGCGACCCTTTTATTAAATGGTGGGCGGAGAACAGCATATGGCAACGGCAACAGTTATCGCGATTTCAGGTCAGGCTTGGGCACGTGGCGAAGACGGCAACCTGCGCGAACTGCGCATTGGCGACGTTCTTCAGGAGGGCGAAACGCTCATCACATCTGCGGACGGTCGTGTTGAGCTAGACTTTGCCGACGGAACAGGCGCTAACGTTGTCGAGGGTGGCCAAGAAGTTGCTGTTACTCCCGAACTTGATGTTGACGCGATTGTCGCCACCGATGCCAGTGTCCAAGACGACGACCTTGACGCGCTACTTGCCGCTCTTGACGACGAGGAGGGTGATCTACTCGACCTTCTTGACGCGACTGCTGCCGGTGGTGGCGCCGGCGGCGGTGGCGGCGGTAGTGACTTCGTTCGCGTTGCACGTATTGCTGAAGAAACCGACCCGCTAAGTTTCGAGACTGAAGGAGGCTTAGAGGGCGCTGAGTTTGTTGAGTTTGATGATGGCGCAGCCGCTGCTTCAGATGAACTAGATGATACAGACGCCGATGCTGATGCGGACGCCGATGCAGACGCAGACGCAGATGCAGATTCTGACGCAGATTCTGATGCGGATGCCGACTCAGATGCTGACGCAGATGCGGATGCCGATGCGGATGCCGATGCGGATGCAGACGCAGACGCAGACGCGGATTCTGACGCTGACGCAGATGCGGATGCCGATGCAGATTCTGACGCTGATGCAGACGCCGATGCTGACGCAGATGCAGATGCAGATGC
>NZ_JAGGRO010000030.1:0-6037 GCF_018612805.1 Halomonas sp. ISL-56
CAGGTGGGCACCGTCGAGACACTCAGCCACGTCCTGCTGTAACGTGGCTGGAACGGCCTCGCCACCGCACATAATATGCTTGAGCCGCGTCTTGGTCTTAACATCGGGATAGGCCAAGAAGGCCTTTAGCATTGAGGGCACAAAATTGAGCGTGGTAACGCCGTGCCGCTGGATCAGCTCAATGATGCGCTCTGGATCGCGATGGTCGCCCGGTTGGGCGATCACCAAACGTGCCCCAACACTCAGCGGCCAGAAAATCTCCCAAACCGAGACGTCGAACCCGAACGGCGCCTTATGCAGTACGGCATCGGTATCGGTGAGCTGGTAGGTCTCCTGCATCCAGACCATGCAGTTGGTCAGGGCATCATGGCGGATGGCCGCGCCCTTGGGCCGCCCGGTGGAGCCTGAGGTGTAAATCACATAAGCGAGGTGCTCGCCGTGCAGCGTCACCGCTGGATTGGTAGAAGCGTGATGCGCAACATCTAGCCGATCCAACTCAACAACACTTAGGCCATCCGCTACCGGCAAGGACGCGCGCAAGTGGTGCTGGGTCAGCAGCAGCTCGATGCCACTATCGTCGGCGATGAACGCCAACCGCTCCGAGGGATACTCGGGATCCAGCGGCACATAGGCGCCCCCCGCCTTAAGGGTTGCCACTAGTCCCACCACCATGTCGATGGAACGTTCCATAGCGATGCCCACCCGAGTCTCGGGTTTTACGCCCAGACCAATCAGGTAGTGGGCCAAACGGTTGGCGCAGGTATTGAGTTCAGCGTAGCTGAGGGACTGATCTTCAAATACTAACGCCGTAGCCTCTGGGGTTGTCGCAACCTGGCGTTCGATCAGTTGATGGATTGGTGCAGCCTCGGAAGGCTGTTGAGTATTCTCACCCCACTTGCTCAACAACTGCCGCTCATTTTTACCTAGCAGGCTGATCTCACTTATCGCTTGCTGTGGCGCATTTTGCAGGCTTGCTACGATGCCGGACACAGCCGACTGCATGTAAACACACAATCGCTGAGCGCCTATCAAACGGCTCACCTGTCCTACTAGCTGGAAGCCCTCTACGAGATCATCTACCGCCATACCAAGTGGGTAATTGGTACGCTCCTGGCCACCCAGCACTTCCATTCCCTCCCAGGCATGATTGGAACTACCTTCGTGCTTAGGTGCGCTATAGCGATAGTTCAGCAGACTGGTGAAAAGCGGCATGCCACTAGGTAGCCCGCTGCAGCGCTGCGCAAGGCCAAGACTGGCATGTTCATGATGCAGCAGTGCCGATAGAGTTTCGTGGGTTTGGCGCAGGCACTTATCGGCACCTTGAGCCCCCACTTTGATAAGCACGGGTAGCGTATTAATAAACATCCCCAGCGCCCGTTCGGAACCCTCGGCACCCTGCATACGCCCAAACAGCACGGTACCGAACACCACATCGTCCCGACCAGTGGTCTTGCTCAGCACTAAGGCCCAGGCTAAATGGAATAGGCTAGCCGTGCTAACACCATAACGATGGGCCTGTTGCCGAACTTGCTGGGCCAGTTCCGCGTTCAGAGGAACGCGCACTTCTTCGATATCGCTGCCATCGCCACGAACATCTAGTAGCCCGAAGGGCGCGGTCGGCTCGTCAACACCGCCCAAGTGCTCTCTAAAGAAGGCTGCGTGCTCTTCCAGACTTACCCCTAGACGGGCCTGCGCTACGAAATTGCGGAATGGGATCGGCTTGGGCAGTTCGTCCTCGCGACCTTGTTGGATCAGGGCAATCTCTTCCACCAGTAGCTCAAGGGTGGTGTGATCCATGATGAGGTGGTGGCTAGGTAGCTGCAGCAACCAGCGACCGTGCTCAGCATCGTATACAGCCAGCGCTCGTAGCATAGGTGCTCGGCGTATATCGAGGCGATGGTGTTCAGGATCTACCTGGGTGTATAACCATTCGGCCACTCGGCCGGTGGTCTCATCCGGCACCGTTGGCCATGCAATATCTAACGCAACATGACGGCAAACCACCTGCACCGGCTGATGCAGGTTCTCCCACAACACAGCAGTACGCAGAATATCGTGGCGGACAATCAACTGGTTAAAATCGTCAATAAAGGTTTCCAGTCGTTCTCGGCTGTCGAAACCAAGCAAACGCGGCGTCACATAGGCATCGCCATCTTCTTGCAGCCGATGATGGAAGAGAATCCCCTCCTGCAACGGTGCCAGCGGGTAGATATCCTGAATATTGCTAGCGCCACCGGGAACAGCGGCTTCGATCTCACGAAGTTCTTCTGCATTGAGCTCGATTAGCGTCATCATCTCGGGCTGGAGAGCCTGACAATCGTGAGGAATCAGATTGGGTGGGATGATGATCTCAGCTTGCTCGGGTGCTTGCATCAACGCTTGCGCAAAAGCTGTTAGTTCCGGGTGCTGGAACAGCGTACGCACCTGCGCGGTTAGTCCCCGATGCCGCATTTGTTCCAACACCTTCAGAGCCAACAACGAATGGCCACCCAGCTCGAAGAAGTTGTCTAGGCGGCCCACCCTTTCGACGCCAAGCATCTCTGACCAAATCTCCGCCAGCGCTTCTTCCACCTCGCCTTGAGGCGGATCGTACTGCGAGCTACCGGTCAAATCCGGTACGGGCAGGGCCTTGCGATCCACCTTACCATTAGCATTCAGCGGGAGTGCATCGAGTTCTACCACAACGCCCGGCACCATATAGTCTGGCAGTTGCTGGCCCAATTGCTCACGTAAAGCGCTAGTGTCGAGCTCTACATCTGCGTGTGAAACCACATACGCTAACAACCTCGCCCCCATGGGGCCTTCTTGGGCGACCACAACCGCCTCACGAATTTCCGGCTGAGATAACAGCTCAGATTCGATCTCGCCAAGCTCGATACGCAGGCCGCGGATCTTCACCTGGTGATCCAGGCGGCCCAGATACTCAAGCTGACCGTCGTCGCGCCAACGCACCAGGTCGCCGGTGCGGTAGAGGCGCTCGCCCGGCACAAATGGATCAGCGCTAAAACGTTCTGCGGTAAGGTCAGGGCGGTGTAGGTAGCCACGAGCCAAGCCCACGCCACCAAGATAGAGTTCACCCGCGACCCCAGGCGGTGCCAAATTAAGATCACCGTCCAGCACATAGGTACGGATGCCAGAGATCGGCTGGCCGATCGCTACCTGGTTGCGCCCATCGGCTTGGCACGTCCAGTGGGTAACATCAATCGCCGCTTCGGTGGGGCCGTAGAGGTTATAGAGCGCCGTATGAGGCAAGCGAGCAAATATCTGATTCTGCAGCTCCGCCGGCAGCGCTTCTCCGCTGCATACCAGGCGCGTCAGACTGGTACAGGCTTCTACCTCACCATGGGCCAGGAAGGCCTGCATCATCGACGGCACGAAGTGCAGCGTGGTGATCTTGTGAGTACGTATTAATTCGACCAGCTGCGCCGGCTCGCGATGGGCACCTGGTGGCGCCATCACCAGTCTAGCCCCCTGCATCAGCGGCCAGAAGAACTCCCACACTGAGACGTCGAAGCTGAACGGTGTCTTCTGCAGCACCGCATCGTCGGACGTTAGGCCGTAGACCTGCTGCATCCACTGCAGGCGGTTGATCAGCGCTTTGTGGTGGTTGGCCGCGCCCTTGGGCCGCCCGGTGGAGCCCGAGGTGTAGATCACATAAGCAAGATTTTCGCCGTGCAGGGCCACGTTCGGATTGGTCGGCGCATGGTGAGCAATATTCAACCGATCCAACTCAATGACGTTCAGCTCATCGGCCACCGGCAGCGTATCGCGAAGATGCTGATGGGTAAGCAGCAGCTCGATGCCGCTGTCCTCGACCATATAGGCCAGTCGCTCGGCAGGGTAATCCGGATCCAGCGGCACGTAGGCGCCGCCCGCTTTTAGGATCGCCAGCAGCCCCACCACCATCTCGATGGATCGCTCCATGGCGATGCCCACCCGGGTCTCGGAATCTATGCCCAATCCAATCAGATAGTGGGCCAGCTGATTAGCGCGGGTATTAAGCTCGCCATAGCTGAGTGACTGATCTTCGAATACTAGTGCCGTGGCCTCAGGGATTACCGCAGCCTGCCGCTCGATCAGGTGGTGAACAGGTGATGCATCGGGATACCGCTGAGAGTTTTCCCCCCACTCCTGTAATTGACGTTGTTCGGTTTTATCTAGCAACTCAATATCGCCCAGCGCACACTCCGGCGTCTCTACCAGCGCCTGTAGCATAGCCGTATAGTGCTGCGCTAGACGCTCAATGGTAATTGAATCGAACAACTCTTTTGCATAAACGAAACTTGCCTTAAGGAAATCATCCGCGCGCTCTACCACATCCAGCGTCAGCTCGAACTGCGCCTCGCCCTTATCTAGTGGCCAACTGCTTAGTTCCAGTCCTGGTAGTGTCGGCAACTCCCCATGATCCTGCCGCTGGTGGTTGAACATCACCTGGAATAGCGGCGTCTGGCTCAGACTACGATCCGGCTGAAGCGCCTCCACTAACTGTTCAAAAGGTAGATCCTGATGCTCTTGCGCGCCTAGCGCCGCACGTTTTCCCTGCTCCAGCGCCTTGGCCAAGCTCAGGCGACCATTCAACGGGTTACGGAGTACCTGCGTATTAACGAAGAAGCCCACCACGCCTTGGGTTTCCGTGCGGTGGCGGTTGGCGATCGGAACCCCGACCCGGATATCTTCGTGCCCCGTATAGCGATATAGCAGTGACTGGAAACCTGTCAGTAGTGTCATAAACAGGGTGGCGCCCTTCGCCTGGGCCTGCTGACGCAATTTGCTCACTACCGAGGCAGGGAGCACTATTGCGTGGCGCGCAGCGTGATAGTGTCCATCATTGCGGCGCGGGCGATCGGTCGGCAGTTCCAATACAGGATGCTCATCCCCCAGCTCCGCCTGCCAATAGGCCAGTTGACGCTCTTTTTCACCCGCCTCCATCCACTGACGCTGCCATAGTGCATAATCGGCATATTGAATCGGCAAAGCGGGTGGCTGCCATGCCTCCCCTGCCACACGAACGGAGTAGTCCGCAACAAACTCATCGATGATCAACTGCATCGACCGGCCATCGGAGATGATGTGGTGCATTACCACCACCAAAAGGTGTTTCTCTTCTGCTAAGCGTAGTAGCCCCACCCGCAACAGCGGCCCCTGTTCCAGATCGAAAGAATCATTGCAAAGCCGATCAATCTGACTTTTTATTGCCGCTTCGCGCTCATCCCTCGGCATATGGCCTAGGTCGGCTTCATGCAATGCGAAGTTACTCTCGGCCTGCAGCACTTGCATCACCCCACCCTCGCCATCACCACGGAACACTGTGCGCAATGCTTCATGACGAGATATCAAATCGGCGAAGCTGCCCCGCAATGCAGCAGTATCCAGCGAGCCCTTCAGGTTCAGAGCACCAGTAATATGGTAAGCGCTGCTTTGAGGATCCATGCGCCACAGAAACCACTGGCGCAGTTGGGCATAGGAAGGTGAGCAAATACTCAACTGAGAACCAGATCGCCTAAGAATAGGAAACTGGCCGATGCCCAGCCCTTGAGTACGAATTTTTTCGTAAACCACACGGCGCTGCTCAGCCGACAAGCAGGCAAAGCGTTCTGCAATTCGATGGGCATCTATGCTACTCATTGAACGGTCTCCATGCTGTCGATAAAGGAATCAATGTCCGCGAGTGACTTCTCGAAACTGTGGCCTTGGTTTAGCGCGACAATACATTCTGCTAAAGCGCTTAGAAGTGGACTCTTAAATACTTCAGACATATGGAGCTCAACCTGCATATCAGCTTGAACACGAGCCACCACCTGCACAGCGAGCAGCGAATGGCCACCCAATTCAAAGAAGTTGTCATGGCAGCCAACCTGCGCCACGCCCAACACATCGGCCCAGATCTCCGCCAGCGCTTCTTCCACCTCTCCCTGGGGTGGCTCGTATCGTGAGCCACTGCCTAAGTCAGGCTCGGGCAACACCTTGCGATCCACCTTGCCGTTGGCATTCAGCGGCAGTGCATCGAGAATGACTACGACGCTCGGCACCATATAGC
>NZ_JAGGRO010000031.1:0-151853 GCF_018612805.1 Halomonas sp. ISL-56
ATGATCAAACTCTTCAGTTTAATATCATTGTGATCCTTACTCGCTATCGACGGACTAGCCGAAAACAGCAAAAGCGGATCAAACTTGGCTCAAGGTTCAAACGAATTCATTTCAATTTACATTGTCATGACCGCTTGCCTTGATATTTGGTGATTTGTCACCAACGTCAGCAAGCGCCCACATGAATTACCTGATCAAATTGTTAAAGAGCTGTTTCGCTGCGATGACTGCTTGAGCCACCTTACAAACCGTTGAACTGGCTTGCCTCAGCGAGGAAGGCGTATTCTACGCATTTCCTGGTGTTTGTCAATCGCTGTTTTTAGCGAGTGAGGCGAGCGATACAGCCTGCTCTAACCTCTTGACAAACCAAGGCTTTTACACCTCATGCACCGCTGGTAACGCTTGGCGTCCCCGGCAGCGGATGCGTACTTTAAGGCCTCACTATCAAGATAGCAAGTAAAAGAAGTTATTGCGTATAAAAAAGCGGCAGAAGGTTGCCCTTCTGCCGCAAACCACCGATCAGAACGCCTGACCAGAGAGTGCTCTTTTAACACCTTAGCCGTTAATTAAATTTCAAAGCCCAGGCCAAAATCTTCACTAGAGATAGCCATTAAACTGGAAGCGCCTGATTGAATCATCTGGGCATGGGCCTTGGTGCGCGGTAATAATCGCTGGTAATAGAAGCGAGCCGTATTCAATTTAGCGGCATAGAAGGCCTTATCGTCACCTTCTAACGAAGCAGACGCCTGCTTGGCCGCGCGGGCAAATAAGTATGCTAGCGTGACGTAGCCCGAATACATAAGGTAATCAACACTCGCCGCGCCTACTTCTTCGCGATCTTGCATTGCCTTCATGCCTACACCCATAGTCAGCTCGCCCCACTCTGCATTGAGCTTAGCCAGCGGCTCGACAAACTCTTTAAGTGCAGGGTTGTCGGCTTCAGCTTTACAGAACTTATGGATCTCTTTGGTGAAGACCTTCAGCGATTCACCCTGACTCATGAGTACTTTACGGCCCAGCAGATCAAGCGCCTGGATACCGGTAGTACCTTCATAAAGCCGAGTAATGCGAGCATCGCGTACCAATTGCTCCATGCCCCACTCTTTAATAAAGCCATGACCGCCGTAAATCTGTACGCCCTCGTTGGTACTTTCAAAACCCACTTCGGTCAGGAAAGCTTTAACAATAGGCGTTAGCAAGCCAAGCAGGGTTTCAGCGTGATCGCGCTCTTCACCCGACTCACCATACTCCACCACGTCAAGCATTTGCGCGGCATAAAGCACCAACATACGCCCGCCTTCGGCGAAGGCTTTCTGGGTCAGCAGCATGCGACGAACATCGGGGTGAACGATAATCGGATCAGCGGGCTTTTCAGGCGCCTGCTTGCCCGACAAGCCGCGCATCTGTAGGCGGTCACGCGCATAACTCAATGAATTCTGAAAACTCGCTTCAATCAAACCCAGCCCTTGAATGCCCACGCCGAGACGCGCTGCGTTCATCATGGTGAACATGCACGCCAGCCCTTTATTGGGCGGCCCTACCAAATAACCGGTTGCGCCATCGAAGTTCATCACACAGGTGGCATTACCGTGAATACCCATCTTGTGCTCAAGCGATCCACAGGTGACGCCGTTGCGCTCTCCCACATCACCCTGGGCATCGGGTAAGAACTTAGGCACTACAAACAGCGATATACCTTTTGAGCCTTCCGGCGCATCCGGCAGCTTCGCCAACACCAAATGAACGATATTTTCAGCCAGATTATGCTCACCAGCAGAGATAAAGATTTTGGTGCCGGTAATTGCATAAGCGTCGCCATCGGCAGGCACCGCTCGCGTTTTGATCAAACCGAGGTCAGTACCGCAGTGCGACTCAGTTAGGCACATGGTGCCTGTCCATACCCCCTCAACGAGCTTGGTGAGGTACGTGGCTTTTTGCTCGTCGGTGCCATGGTGCTTCAGCGCATCGGCCGCGCCATGAGAAAGCCCTGGATACATACCCCACGCCAGGTTAGTCGCACAGATCATTTCCGACAGCAGCATCGCCAATGAAGGCGGCAATCCCTGGCCACCATGAGCAGGATCAGCTGCCAGGCTCGGCCAGCCGCCTTCTACGTACTGCTGGTAGGCCTCTTTAAAACCGTTAGGAGCTTTAACTTCGCCCCCCTCTAACAGGCAGCCTTCTTCATCACCACTCTGATTGATCGGCAGCAGTACGTCACGAGCGAAGCGTGCGCCCTCTTCTAGAATTGCACTCACCACATCCGGCGATGCATCGTCACCACTGGGTAGACGCGCGTAGTGGGCGGGGTAATCAAGCATTTCGTCCATAACGAAACGCATATCACGAATAGGGGCCTGATAGCTGGGCATCGCATCTCTCCTGAAATAAGGGGTTGAAAGCCAATCAGAGTATTTTGACAGCAGACTTTCAAACACATGTTTGAAAACTAGCGCGAGCACCACGCAGAGTCAAGCGAGCGTTTGAATTTAGCCTTAAAACACTCTAGAACTTTGGTCGCCCAACCGATAATCCCCTAACACTATTAATAAAAAACTCGCCAGCCAAAAGCCAGCGAGTCATCATATTTCCCACTTTCTACTTACCCATCACTTACTGCATGCGAATGCCGCCGTCTAAACGGATCAACTCGCCGTTCAGCATCGGGTTGGTAATAATCTGCTCGGCTAATTGTGCAAATTCATCCGGCTTACCCAAGCGCTTAGGAAAAGGCACGGCGGCCGCTAGCGCCTGGGCAGCCTCGTCGGGAATTTCACTCATCATTGGCGTTTCAAATACACCCGGGGCAATGGCCATGACGCGAATAGCATGGCGCGATAACTCACGGGCGGCAGGAAGGCTCATCCCTACAACGCCCGCTTTAGAAGCACTGTAAGCACACTGCCCTACCTGACCATCAAAAGCGGCGATAGAAGCGGTATTAATAATCACCCCACGCTCACCACTCTCATTAGGCGCATTTCTAGCCATCGCGGAAGCCGCGAGACGCATAACGTTAAAAGTGCCGATCAGGTTGATATTGATCGTTTTAGCGTAGCTATCTAAATCTGCCGGATTCCCCTCTCGATCCACCAGCTTGGCCACGCTAACTACGCCAGCACAGTGGACCACCCCCGAAAGCCCACGCTCGCCACCCATCGCTACCGCTTTATCGACAGCCTGCTGCATTTGTTCAGCTGAGGTGATGTCCGCCAGACACGCTTGAGCTTGTTCTCCCAACTGCTCAGCATGGGTTTTGACACTATCGTTTAGGTCGCATAAAACCACGCGAGCACCTGCGGCAACTAATCGCTCAGCGGTTGCAGCCCCTAGCCCCGAAGCGGCACCGGTAATTAAAAACGTACTATCCTTAACCTGCATAACCGTATTCCCTTTAATCGCTGTCACTAGACGTTGAATTAGTCGCTTGTCTTGGCATCTTCTACCGCCTGGGCGCGCAATTTAAAGCGCTGAATCTTACCGCTGGGGGTTTTAGGCAGCTCATCGACAAACTCAATAATGCGCGGGAAAGCATGGGTTGATAGCCGCTCGCGCACCCGCTGCTTAATCTCATCAGCCAGCTCGTCACTCGCCTCATAGCCTTCGCGCAGCACGATATACGATTTGATCACCTCGCCGCGAATCTCGTCCGGCTGCCCCACGGCTGCCGATTCAGCCACTGCAGGGTGTGTCATCACACTGTTCTCGACATCCGTTGGCCCGACGCGATAACCCGCCGTGGTAATAATATCGTCGTCACGCCCGGCAAATTGAAAGGTGCCGTCTTCGTTACGAATCACCACATCGCCGGTCAGGTAATAACCCTCTACAAAGGGGTTTTTCTCTTGCCAGGTATAGCCCTGGAAGAAGTGCGCTGGTGAATTTTTGATATCCACAGCAAGAACACCCGGCTCTCCAGCAGGCAGCTCTTTATACTCCGCATCCAAAATCGCCAGCCGATAACCCGGCATCGGAACGCCCATCGCGCCCACATGCTTGAGGTGATCAAGGGAATGGTGATTATTGCACGTCATTCCGGTTTCAGTTTGACCGTAATGATCCATAACCGGACAGCCCAGCGACTTCTCAACCCAAGTCACTACCTCCGTGTTTAAAGGCTCACCCGCCGAACTAGCCGCACGCAGCTCAAGCGTTTCATGGGCGTTATCAAACAGGCCTGATGCCTTCATCAATCGGTAAGCCGTCGGCGCCGCGGCAAAATTAGTAATGCGATGGCGCTTCATAAACGCCAGCGCGCCTTCGGCACTAAAGCCCGCCTCACAGAAATGCGTGGTCACGCCGAGTAGTAGCGGCCCGGTAATCGCATAATAGAGGCCATATGCCCAGCCTGGATCGGCCATATTCCAGAAACGGTCGTCATCACGCAGATCAATGGCCAGCTCCATATAGATCGCAAAGGCGGTCATACCCGCCAACGGTACGGCGACGCCTTTAGGCTTGCCCACGGTACCGGAGGTGAACATTTGCAAAAACGGCGCTTCAGGGGGAAGCCTTGGTGGCTTGTCACTCATTGACGTGTACGTCAACGCTGCTTGCCAATCATGATCTTCAGCATGCTCGCTTGTCGCGCCACCTACGGCCAGAACCGGCGGGCACTGGCTGAGGCCATCAAACTTATAGCGATTAGCGTGATCGGTAATCACTAGCTTGGTATCCGCTCGCCCCAATCGATAGTCCACTGCATCAGGCCCAAAAGCAGTAAACAGCGGCTGATAAACCGCGCCAATACGCCATGTGGCGAGCACTGCAATCAATAATTGTGGTGACCGCGGCAGCATGCAGGCAATGCGGTCGCCTTTACCCAACCCTTGGGATACAAACCATCCCGCTAACTTCGCACTCTGCTCATCCAGCTCGGCGTAGGTCAGGGTATGCATGTTGCCTTCGATGTCTTCCTGCACCAGCGCCAGCACCTCGCCGCGCCCCTCGCGCACATGGCGCCCACAGCAGGCTTCATAGGCATTCAGCAAGCCGTCCTGGTGATCATCCAGACGAGCAATTACGCTATCTACGGAAAAATCATTGAGGTAGTGGTGATAGTCGGTCAGTGATTGTAATGTCGCTGTCATGATGGCTCTCTTGTGTTATTGGAAATGAGCTCGTAGTAAGAATAGGCACAAGCAGTATTGTTATATTTATCCGTTGACGTTAACGTAAGCTTAAAGATAATAGCAACGCTAAAAGCAATCGGCGCAGAGAGCAAGCACTGTTATAAATTGTCGCGCTAGACGTTAGTCGAAGTCTCTGTTATCAAGGCATCAAGCAGAGGTAGGCATAATCATGGCAACAAGCTCATCAGCGAGGTCATCAGGCGAACGTGGGCCGTTGGGATCATACCAGCGAACCGTCCAGTTGAGCGCCCCCAGGACAAATCGCGAGACAAGAAAGCGGTCACCATGGATCAACCCGGCTTCCAACGCATCATCAATAACAGCGACCCAAAGCGCCTCATAAGCATCGCGTAGATGGCTCAAATGAGCACTCGCCGCAGGATCAAGGCGACGCCATTCGAAAAGCGCCACCACATGGGCATTGCGGTCGGTAAATAGCGTTTCGAGATGAGCACGGGCCATGGCACGCAACCGCATCTCAGGCTCGTCAGCACACTCAGCGAGGGCTTTGTGGGCTATCGCCAAGGCATTTTGGGTGCCCTCTTCGATAACCGCGGCGAGGATTTCCTGCTTATCTTTAAAATGGTGAAACAAGCTGCCGGACTTAATGCCCATTTCCTGCGCCAGCATACGCACCGTCGTGCGGTCAAAGCCCTCTTGGACGAATAGCTGAGCGGCGAGGCGCGTCAATTCCTTGCGACGAGGGGATGCATTCATTACATTCATGTCACTCACACTAGCGCTTGCTTGGTTACTCAGGAGAGAACCACAGCACTGTCTACGGGTCAACGTATCACCGACTACTTGGCAAGATAATCACAACAAAACTGAAGGAGATTGGCCATGAGTAACCCCACCGATGTGGTATTTGTAGCCGCCAAACGCACGCCGATGGGCGGCATGATGGGCAGTCTGGCGAGCATGACAGCACCCGAGCTTGGTGCGGTCGCCATCAAAGCAGCAATTGAAGCGTCAGGCATAGACCCTGCCGCTATCAGCGAGGGCATTATGGGCTGCGTACTGCCTGCAGGCGTTAAACAGGGCCCAGCACGTCAGGCAATGCGACAGGCGGGCATTCCCGATGCCAATGGCGCCACGACGATCAATAAGCTGTGCGGCTCGGGCATGAAAGCGACGATGCTTGCCCACGATTTAATCAAGGCAGGCAGCGGCGCTGTTCTGCTGGCTGGCGGCATGGAATCCATGTCTAACGCCCCCCACGTGCTGACTAAGGCACGCGGCGGCTATCGATTGGGGCACGGCGAGCTGAAAGACCATATGTTTTTAGATGGGCTGGAAGATGCCGAAACGGGCAAACTAATGGGGGTGTTTGCTCAGGATGTCGCCTCGGCTCGCGGTTATACCCGCGAGCGTCTGGATGACTTTGCCATTGCCTCCCTCGAGCGCGCCATGGCTGCCACCAACGCGGGCCACCTAGGCGCAGAGATGGCACCGGTGATGGTCACCTCTCGCCAGGGCGAAACCCTGGTCGAGCATGATGAACAGCCCTTCCAAGCCAAACTCGATAAAATTCGCCAGCTGCGCCCCGCTTTCGCCAAAGACGGAACGATTACCGCCGCCAATGCCAGCTCGATTTCTGATGGTGCTTCGGCGCTTATTTTGGCTAGCCAAGAAGCAGCCGATCAGCACGGTATTAAGCCACTTGCGCGCATGCTGGGTCACTCGACGCACTCTCGCCACCCTAGCGAGTTCACCATCGCGCCGGTGGGTTCGATTGAAAAGCTGATGAAAAAGCTCGGCTGGGGCGTGAATGACGTCGATCTATTCGAAATTAACGAAGCCTTCGCGGTTGTGACACTGATGGCCATGGATGATTTAGGGCTCCCCCATGACAAGGTCAATGTGTTTGGCGGCGCCTGCGCCCAAGGCCACCCGATAGGCTCTACCGGCTCGCGCATTATCGCCACACTGATTCACGCCCTGCGCACTAAAGGCGGCAAACGCGGCATTGCTAGCTTATGCATTGGCGGCGGCGAAGCAACGGCAGTGGCCGTCGAGCTCATCGACTGATTGCGATCTTTGATGACATCTCTTATATGGCAAACGCCCTGGCACTATTACTCCGCCAGGGCGTCTAGCTACGACTTAGCCAAACAGCGGCAAACAACCAACCTAGCCCCAGCATTGGAAGCGACCAGCGATGAAACTCCATCAGCATCCCCGGCTGGCGAGCTAATCGCAGCGCGATTAAATTAGCCATCGAGCCAATCACTAATCCAAAACCACCCACGCTGACACCCCAGGCGAGCGGCTCCCACTCACTCTGCTGGGCAAGAACCAGGGTTGCCGGTACGTTGGATAAAATCTGTGAGAGCAGCACGCCAACACTGGTATCTCCACCCGGCCATTGACTCATTGCGTTCATCGCCTGCTGAACGACGCTCAACTCACCGATCACACTCAAATTGACAAACATTAAGACAAATACGACTAACAGCAGCCAATCGATACTGAACACGGCACGGCGCGCCACGATCAACATCACCAGCAGAACGCCTGCCATTGCCGGAGCCGCCCAGCCCATTTCAACCGCCATTAAAAACAGCGGATAACCAATTAACGCAGTCCAGAGGGGCATTTTTCGCCGCACCGTTTGCCCAGCGGCGACTGCATCCAAGCGTATTGAAGCTTTCGGGAAAGCGAAGGGAATAAACAGTAAAAGCAGCAGCATCAAGCCTACCCCCAAGGGCAGCATGATGGCTAAAAATTCACCAAAGCTGACGCCTGAAAGCTGCCATAAATAGAGGTTTTGCGGATTACCGATGGGACTAAGTGACGACCCTGCATTCACCGCCAGCGCCTCAAACACAATCAAGCGTGCGGTGGGTAGCGTTGCCACTGCAGCTAAGCTGAGCGTCAGCGGTACCACAATAAACAGCGCCACATCGTTGGTGACCACCGCCGAGAGTAGCGCCGAAAACATGACCAGCCCAACTGCCAGACGACGCTCGCCACGCAAGTGGGCTAATAGCCGACGCCCCCAGAAGGCTAGATAGCCACTTAGCTCTAACGCTCTACTGAGCACCATCAGCCCCGTCAACACCGCCAGGGTCGTCCAATGAACCCGTTCAGCCATCTCGCTAAGTGACTGAGGTTCCAGCCAACACAAAACGACCCATAGCACGCTCATTGCGAGCAGCATAGGGTCGTTCAGAAAACGCTGAATAAATAAACTGACGGGGGCCAGTGCCCTCTTGGTTACCAACATGCTACATGATGCTCAGAGAAAATCGCATGATAGCGCTGTAAGCCAATGAGTAAAGCAAATTCCCTAATCCAGAACGCTAAGCGGAGGCCAATAAACTCGTTTGACGACGAGTTTGGGCATCAGCCAAGGCAACGTCTTGGTGGCTAAGCTGCTCCCATTCAGGATATTCGGCGTGCTCTTCACTGACGTCAGCTAGATTTGATCTAGGATCTTTTTCGACCACGCTGAATTGGCCAGCATACTCACGCATCTGCAAGGCTTCCTGGGACAACACCTCTGCGCTCTGGGCTGCCTGATTAACTAAACGCATGGTGTCCTGGGTAGTGGTATCGATCTGGGCAACCGCTAGGTTGACCTCTTCAATGCCTCGCCGCTGCTCCTCAGACGCATGGGTGATTTGCGTCATTAGCGTATCCACATTACTCGCTGCCTGCATAATTGCCCGAGTATGTTCACCGGCCTGTTGTGACAACACGCTACCTTGCTGGACGCTTGCACTCGATGCTTCGATACGCGTCCGGATCTCACTGGCGGCACTGGCACTGCGGGTTGCCAGCGCACGCACTTCATTAGCCACCACCGCGAATCCACGCCCGTGCTCTCCGGCACGCGCCGCCTCAACCGAGGCATTGAGCGCTAAAATATTGGTTTGGAAGGCAATGCTTTCAATCATACGAATGATGCTTTGAATCTCTTCGGAGTGATTATTGATCGCTTCCATAGTGGCGATAAACTGGCTAATCACCTCATCACCCTGCTGCGCTTTTTGAGACACATCAGCCGTTGACTGATTAACATGCGCTGCACTTTCAGCATTCTGATTCACCGTGGCGGTTAGCTGTTCCAAGCTCGCCGCCATTTGCTGCAAGGCTGATACTTGAGTGTCGGTTTGGCTCGCCAGAATCTGGTTCTGCTCGGTCATCTCCTGGCTGTTACTGTATACCTGCTGGCTGCTCGCATTAAGTCGATTCACCGTGGCCGTCAAAGAGTGCTGCATCTTTTCCAACTCACTAAATAGCTGACCAATTTCATTTGATGAGTGCGCCGTTACCGGCGCTGACAAGTTACCGTTAGCAATGCGCTGGAAGTGCCCGGTGATCGTCTTCAATGGTCGAAGCACGTTCTTACGCACGCCCCATACCACAACCGTCACTACCAGCAACGCAGCGCCCAGTGCCGCTATCACGCCCCAAAAAAGCAGCGATGAGACTTGCTCAAAGCGCAAAAGTAAGTTGTTACCCCGCTGGGTGGAAGCGCTAAAAAAAGCCTCGGCGCTTTCTACAAACCGTTCACTGCTATCATCTACCCGCGACTCACCCGAAAGAAAACCAGGCACATCGCGCTCTTCAAGCATCATCATCTGTAGACTGAGATTATTATTAAAGAAAGATCGATAGTTAGCGGCTAACTGATCAACCAGCGCCTGCTGATCTTGATCAAAACTACTAGAGGTAAATCGATTGAAATGCTCAGATGCCTCATCAAGTAAACTCTGAGCCTCTTCCATAAGCGGTTCGGGGCGATCAAACGAAGGGGTACGAATTAACTCCGCAGCACGGTTCATTTGAATTCGCGCACGCAGTAACTGTGAGTAGGCGCTATCCAGATTGCTAATTTGTGCCATATCCCTTTCATGAAGCGACGTGAATGCCTCACGACCAAAATGGTTGGCGAACAGGCCCAGCGCTCCAATAACGAGCACCAAACCACTGAACGCAACTAGCACAAGCGTCCAGCTTGCCTTAACGCTTAAGTTATTGATCCATTTCATCTCGACCCGCCCCTTTCAATAAAA
The DNA here is from genome assembly GCF_018612805.1 of Halomonas sp. ISL-56. Lineage (NCBI taxonomy): Bacteria > Pseudomonadati > Pseudomonadota > Gammaproteobacteria > Oceanospirillales > Halomonadaceae > Halomonas > Halomonas sp. ISL-56. The sequence goes on from NZ_JAGGRO010000031.1 coordinate 10,157, forward strand.
TTAATCAGACTTGTGGAGGGGCAGCCAGAGCTGCAGGCGCCGACGAATCTCTAACAACGCCTGCTCATAAGCATCAGACTTGCCAATCAGGCGAGGGTCACGAATATCCCAGAACAACACCTCACCCGACTTACCTTGCCAGTCGCGGCAGGCTTGCTGGGCCTTGTCGCACAGCACAATGACAAAATCGAAGGCTTCGCTTTCAAACTCATCCAACGACTTACTGCGCAAGCCTTCGGTGGGCAGCCCCTGCTTGCGCAACGCTTCAAGGGTCAATGCATGGGGTTCATCCGGTTCAGAACCGGCACTAAATGCTTCAAAACGATCACCCGCCAAATGGCGAAGCAGCGCCTCTCCCATCAACGACCGTGCAGAATTCGCATTGCAGAGAAATAACACGCGGCGCTTTGACATAAATAAACAGCCTCTTATTTGATTGATGGCTATCAATTTACGCTGGGATCATGACGGCATTGTTGCAGTTGGCAGGCTGCGCTGGAAATATACGGTAAAACATATATCATGGAACAACTAACCGACCATTGCTTGAACAGGCAGAACCTAATGTCCCAACTCGAAGATTTACCCAACATAGACGCTGAACTCTTTGAGCCACCCAGCTGCGAGCGGCTGGGTATCCCACAACGCACCGAACACGCGCCTAAAATATTGCTGCTATATGGCTCCCTGCGGGAACGCTCCTTCAGCCGTCTGGCGGTTGAAGAAGCCGCGCGCTTACTTAATGCCATGGGCGCCGAGACACGCATCTTTGATCCTAGAGGATTGCCGCTGCCGGATGCAGAAGATGCCAGCCACCCCAAAGTTGACGAGCTGCGCTCGTTAGCCCAGTGGGCCGAAGGGATGGTGTGGTGTTCACCCGAACGCCACGGCGCGATGACCGGCATCATGAAAGCGCAGATAGACTGGATCCCACTTGCCCTGGGTGGCGTGCGCCCAACTCAGGGCAAGACGTTAGCGGTAATGCAGGTATGCGGCGGTTCGCAGTCCTTCAACACCGTCAACCAACTGCGTATTTTGGGCCGATGGATGCGCATGCTGACGATCCCTAATCAATCGTCCGTGCCCAAAGCCTTTATGGAGTTTGATGATAACGACCGCATGAAAGCGTCCCCTTTCTATGACCGCATCGTCGATGTGATGGAAGAGCTGGTGAAATTCACCCTGCTGGTGCGTGACCGCAGCGAGTTGCTCACCGATCGTTATTCGGAACGTAAAGAGAGCGCGGAAGAACTCTCCAAGCGGGTTAATCAACGCGCCATCTAATTAGGAGCATCACATGTCAGCACTGCAAGATAACGCATCACCCTCCACCGCCGAAGGCATGGGCGTCTTTGAGCGCTACCTCTCGGTTTGGGTAGCGCTTGCCATTGTGGTGGGCATCTTGGTCGGGCAATTTATCCCGGCGGTACCAGAAACCCTGTCGCGCTTTGAAGTGGCGCAGGTATCGATTCCGGTGGCGATACTCATCTGGGCGATGATATTCCCCATGATGGCGCAAATCGATTTCACTTCTCTGCTGGGGGTTCGACGTCAGCCAAAGGGTCTGATTATTACCACCACGGTTAACTGGCTAATCAAGCCTTTCACTATGTTCGCCATTGCCTGGCTGTTCTTGATGGTGATCTTTCGGCCGTTGATTCCCGCCGAGCTAGCCAGCCAGTACTTAGCGGGTGCAATTCTGCTCGGCGCCGCGCCATGTACCGCCATGGTATTCGTGTGGAGCTACTTAACCCGCGGCGACGCTGCCTACACGCTGGTACAAGTGGCACTTAACGATCTGATTATGCTCTTTGCGTTTGCCCCCATCGTGATCTTCCTGCTGGGTGTCTCCAATATTCAGGTGCCCTGGGACACCGTCGCCCTATCAGTGGTGCTGTATATTGTGATTCCCCTGGCGGCAGGCTATATCACCCGCCAAATCCTGATCAAAAAACGCGGCGCCGAGTGGTATGACAACGTCTTTATGAAGCGCGTCGGCCCGATCACCCCGATTGGTTTGATCATTACCCTGGTGCTGCTGTTTGCCTTCCAGGGCGAGGTGATTCTGAATAATCCGTTGCATATCGTGTTAATCGCGATACCGCTGATTATTCAAACCTTTTTGATCTTTTTTATTGCCTACGGCTGGGCGAAAGCGTGGCGCGTGCCGCACAACGTTGCCGCCCCAGGCGCTATGGTAGGGGCCAGTAATTTCTTCGAACTGGCTGTCGCAGCGGCGATTGCGCTCTTTGGTCTGCAGTCAGGCGCAGCACTGGCGACGGTGGTAGGCGTTTTGGTCGAAGTGCCACTGATGCTTGCGCTGGTCAGAATTGCCAATAAAACCCGCCATCACTTTCCGGCAGAAGCTCAATAAGGAGTCAACGCTATGGCCCACTATTTAATATTTCTAGGCTCCACCCGCACCAGCACACCGCCCTCCCCGGCTCGCCTCGGCGAGCGGGTAGCAAAGGCCTGCGAGCGTTTGCTTTCATCGTTACCGCAGACAACGGCTGAGATTATTGACCCGCTGGCGCTAAACTTGAGCGATCCGTTTAAGCCGCATTTTGCTTACCCAAAAAACGATGCGCCGGAGGATTTAGCAAAGCTTGCTGACAAAATTACCAACGCCGATGGTTTCGTGATGGTCAGTCCTGAGTACAACCACTCCATGAGCCCGGCGCTAAGCCACCTGCTTAATCACTTCGGCGCCTCACTGTTTGCGTTTAAACCCAGCGCCATCGTCACCTACTCAATGGGTCAGTGGGGTGGCGTGCGTGCCGCCGTAGCCATGCGCGCGTTCCTCTCGGAGCTGGGCTGCCTGCCGGTATCGGCTATGGTACACGTACCCAAAGCCCAGGAAGCGCTTAACGAAGACGGCCACTTTGCCCAGGATCAGGAACGCTGGGAAGGTTATTTTGGCCGCACTTTAGGCCAATTGATGTGGTGGGCAGAGGCAGCGGCTAGCTATAAAAGCCAAGTTGACCCAACGAAAGTATCGCCCGCTTTTAAAACTGCGCCCTCGCAGCGCAACGCGCCCGGCAGTGAAAACAGCTAAACCGATCTCGAGGTCACCATGCCCGTCACCATTTACCACAACCCCAACTGCGGTACGTCGCGCAATACGCTGGCGATGATCGAAGCCTCTGGCGAATCGCCGGAGGTGATCTATTATTTGGAAACACCGCCCAGCCGCGAAAAGCTGGTCGAGCTGCTGGCGATGATGCAGCTATCACCCCGGGAACTGCTGCGGCGCAAAGGCACTCCCTATGACGAGTTAGAACTGGATGATCCATCACTCAACAATGACCAGCTTATCGACGCCATGATGGCCCACCCGATTCTGATTAATCGCCCCATTGTGGTAACAAATAAGGGTACCCGCTTATGCCGCCCCTCCGAGCAAGTATTAGCGCTTCTGGAACAACCGATCACACACTTCACCAAAGAGGACGGTGACGAAGTGACCTATCCATGAGGAAAAACGCCATATCGACCCAAGCCTCTCCTACTCAAGCCTTACCCTGCATTGAAGAGGCTTGGAACAGTCACCATCAGGCACTGCGCTATTACCTCTTGGCGCTATGCAACAACCGGGACGCCGCCGATGACATCTTGCAACGTGTCTATGTAAAAGCGCTGACGCATCGCGCCCAGTTTTGCCAACTGTCAGAACCCAAAGCGTGGCTTTATAAGGTTGCCAAGAATGAGTGGATTGATGAGTTGCGACGCCCAAGGCCGGAGTCCCCACCGCTAGATACCAAGATCGAAACGACATACGTTTCTGATAGCACAGAGCCCCAACTTCCCTTAGAGAGCCTTGCCGCTTGTATCACCCAGGCGCTGGCGCACTGCGCTGACGAAGACGCTGATATTGTGGCGGCCTGCGATATAAACGGCGTGAAGCAGAGCGACTATGCCCAGCGCCATGGGTTGACCCTACCCGCGACCAAAGCGCGTCTACTTCGTGCTCGAAAACGCCTCCGCTCACGATTGGTCGTCCAGTGTGGGATCGTCTTTGATGATCAAGGCCAAGTTTGCTGCCACCGGGCACTGCCCTCTCACCAGTAGCTACGTTAGCAATTAAATATTTGGCTTTCCCCTGCATCCTTTTACCCATTGCTTCGTTTTCTTTATAGAACAGTTCATATAAAGGAAGACGGCGATGTTAGAGATCTTTACCTGGCTGGCCAGTTGGCTGGTATACGACCTGGGCGGTTTTGACCCTGACAGCAAGTTAGGCAGCTCACTGCACTTTTTCGTCGAAGACACGAGCAAGATTTTTGCGTTACTGGTAGTGATGATTTATATCATTGCCTTGTTACGCGCCTCGCTCAATCTGGAACGAGTGCGCTATTACATTCAGCAAAAGAACCGGTTCGCAGGCTACGGCTTAGGGGCTGGTTTTGGGGCGATTACACCATTTTGCTCGTGCTCAAGCATTCCGCTGTTTCTTGGCTTCACCAGTGCAGGCATTCCCCTGGGCATTACCATGGCATTTCTGTTTACCTCACCGATCATTAATGAAGTCGCCGTCATTATGCTATGGAGCCTGCTGGGCTGGGAGTTCACCCTAGTCTATATCACCATCGGTATGGCCGTGGGTATAGGCGGCGGCATGCTGCTGGATAGCTTAGGCGCTGAACGCTGGTTAAAAGACTTTGCGGCGAAAGCCTATCAGAACGCCGCTGGCAGCCCGCAAGCCAATCAGCCAGCGCCCGTATCCCATTCGCTAACTTTCAAACAGCGCCACCAATTTGCCCGTAATGAACTTTATGAGATTGTCGCGCGGATTTGGAAGTGGATCATCATCGGTGTGGGCCTGGGTGCCGCGCTGCACGGTTTTGTGCCGGATGGTTGGTTCAGTGACAACCTGGGTAGCGGCCAGTGGTGGAATGTCCCCGTGGCCGTGTTGGCGGGCCTGCCGCTTTACTCTAACGCCACCGGCGTCATTCCCATCATGGAAAGCTTGATCACTAAGGGGCTGCCCGTGGGTACAACATTGGCTTTCTGCATGAGCACTGTCGCGGCGAGCTTTCCTGAATTTATCATGCTCAAACAGGTCATGCTGTGGCGCTTACTGGCCACCATTTTCATCATTCTACTCATCAACTTCATGTTGGTGGGTTGGATAATTAATCTGCTGGCACCCTGGATATTCAGCAGCTTATAAACCCAAGAGGACACAACATGAAAAAGATCGAAGTATTAGGCACAGGCTGCAAAAAGTGCACCATCACCGCGGAGCAAATTACCGCGATTGCCAAAGAGCTGGGCACCGACGTTGAGGTAACTAAAGTCACTGACCCGCAAGTCATCATGCGTTATCAGGTCATGTCGACCCCGGCCGTTGCGGTCAACGGCCAACTTGCCCACAGCGGAGGCATCCCGGATCGCGAAAAAATCGAAGCACTCCTCAACGCCTAAACGCTCGGTGCCTAGATTTCTTTCCGGCTCCCAGCTTACTTCCTGATAAGCTGGGAGCCCTCGTTTAACAGGCGTCTGTATGCCGGAAATAATCGCAGTTTCTGACGCGGCCAAAGCGTTTATCAAGCAACAAGGTGGCGTAGTGACCGTGCGTTTATCACCCCGCCACGGCTGCTGCGGAGGGCTCGCCAACGTTGCTGTCGCCGAGGCGTGTGCTCCCAAAGACCCTTCGCTTTACCAGCGCCATCGTGATGAAGATATCACCCTATTTATTGCACAAGAGCTTGCCTACCAAGGGCTGCGCGTTGACATTGAAGGATTCTGGAAATTACGCCATCTGTATGTGGATAGCGTATTGAAGTAGCTACCGTTACCGCACATACAGGTACAGATAGAATCACCGAGCCTGACGCTGTTGCGTCGAGGCAGTACGCACGACACCGATTATAACCAACTATAGTGACCAACCCTTTTTCTCCGCGTCGATAGCAATCGCGTTCAAATCGTCCCAAACACCGGGGGCTGCAGCAGTAACCAGGTAGGCGTCCCCGATAAAATCGGCAGCAAAGGGCTATCAGCGTAAAAAGAGTGGACAACCGGAAATCATACACTGGCAGTTTTGACAGTTTTATTTCTCTGGCCAAAGAATCTTATCTGGTAGCCCTGTTTGGTTGGATAAAAGCCCGCAGCCTCATAAAACCTATGTGTAGCTGGATCTTTCAAGCCCGCCATTAATGCTATTTTGTAGCAACCATCTTTTTTGAGTGACTTACTGCGTACTCAGAGAGCAAGACATGAGGAGAGAGGTTTGGGTATTCAAAATAAATAACGATTAACACCGCGGCGGATAAAAACGGGCCCAGCTGGTTAAGCTACGTCACAAAAAATCGACATACAGCGTTACAAAACTTGCAAAGGGTATGCCCCTTCCCTGCATTTTTCGCTTTGTCTGGCACTCAATGAGGCAATAAAGCTATGAAACGTCAACAGATACTCTAAGCCTGAAGTATATCTAGAAGTGGGGGCTATCCGTTTCTTGCGCGCCTGTCAGAGCAGAACTAGACTCAGATCGGACTATCATATTTGCATAGCCATATATAACTATTCCCCGTCTCAGGCTTCTCAACAACAATAAAGGAGTGCTAAACAATGACACAACTGAGTCGTCGTAATTTCCTCAAACTAACCGGCAGCAGTGCCGCTGTGGGTACCCTTTCGCTCGCCCCCATAGCACACGCACAACAAGGTAGTCCTCCACTTCCTCCTGGTAGCACTACATTGCCTTATCCCCGAGAACTGGTAACAAAGCTGAGCGAGTTGGCCATCAATCAGCCGATTTATTTTAGCTACCCTGACGATCGTTCACCCTGCGTGGTAATTCGCAGAGGGCGAGAGGTCAAAGGCGGGGTTGGCCCAGAAAAAGATGTAGTGGCTTATAGCACCCAGTGCACACATATGGGCTGCCCGGTTACTTATGACCAAGAGGCAGAAGCCTTTAAGTGCCCTTGCCACTACAGCATCTTCGATCCGGATAACACGGGCCAGATGGTCATTGGCCAAGCCACCGAGAATCTGCCACGAGTCATTCTAGAGTATGACGATACCGAAGATGCCCTGGTGGCGGTGTCAATTGATGGCCTGATCTATGGCCGCCAGGCCAATATCATCTAAGTCGGGAGAACAACAATGAAACAATTTAAAGACCGTATTCCTTTACCCCCAGTAGATGCCCAGAAAACCAATATGGCCTGTCACTTCTGCATCGTAGGCTGTGGGTACCACGTCTATAAATGGCCTGCCAACCAAGAAGGTGGCAGAGATGCTAACCAGAATGCGCTGGGACTCGACTTCACCCAGCAGCTCCCCCCCATGCAACTCACTATGACTCCCGCCATGGTTAATCAAATACAAGACCATGATGGACGCGAATACAACGTCATGATCGTTCCTGACAAAGAGTGCAGAGTGAATAAGGGGCTATCTTCAACGCGTGGCGGTCAGATGGCCAGTGTCATGTACTCGGAGGGAACCCCTATCGGCGAGCGCCGCCTCAAGTATCCCATGATGTATAGCGGAGACGACTGGGCAGAAACCAATTGGGAACACGCCATGGCGCTATATGCCGGCCTGACCCAACGTATCCTCGATAATGAAGGGCCGGATCAGTTGTTCTTCAATCTTTTTGATCATGGCGGCGCTGGCGGCGGTTTTGAGAATACATGGGCTACTGGCAAGCTAATTTTTGATGGCATACAGTCAAAAATGGTGCGCATTCACAACCGCCCCGCTTACAACTCAGAATGTCATGCTAGTCGAGACATGGGCATTGGTGAACTCAATAACAGTTATGAGGATGCAGAGGTGGCCGATGTTATCTTCTCCATCGGCGGAAACTCCTACGAGACTCAGTCAAACTGGTTTCTGGCACACTGGGAGCCGAACTTAAGAGGGTCTAACGTCGCCAAGAAGCGGGAATGGTTTCCTAACGAGACGGTCGGTAAAGGCAAGGTCATTCTGGTTGACCCTCGACGCACACCCACCGTCGCTATCTGTGAAACGATTGCTGGTAAAGAGAATGTTCTACACTTGGCGATCCAGCCAGGCACTGATACAGCCCTGTTTAATGGATTGCTTACCTATGTGGTTGATCAGGGCTGGCATGATGAGGCTTTTATCACGGAGCATACCAATGGCTTCGAAGAGATGCTCACTGCCAATCGGATGGAGTTGGATGAGTGTAGTCGCATTACCGGTGTAAGCCGAGCCGATATCATTAAAACCGCCGAGTGGGCCTATAAACCCAAGGCCAGTGGCCACGCCCCTCGCACTATGCATGCCTACGAAAAGGGTGTCATCTGGGGCAATGATAACTATCGGATTCAGTCCGCTATCGTCAATCTTGCTGTGGCCACCCACAATGTCGGCCAGCGTGGCACCGGCGTGGTGCGTATGGGCGGCCACCAAGAGGGTTATGTCCGCCCACCCTACCCCGGTGGACGCCCTGCGCCCTATATCGACCAGGAATTGATTAATGGTAACGGCATGATGCTAACGGTTTGGGCCTGCAATGCTTTTCAAACCACTATTAATGCCGAAACTTACCGCCAGGTAATCAAGCGTCGTGCCGCTATCGTCAATCAGGCAATGGCAGAGGCAAGGGGCGGTAGCATCGATGAATTAATCGACATTATCTATGACGCTGTAAAAAATAAGGGCGGTTTGTTTATTATCGATATCGACCTTTATCACACGAAGTTCGCCGAATATTCACACTTAGTGTTGCCAGCTACGCATCCCGGTGAAATGAACCTCACCTCCATGAACGGTGAGCGACGGCTTCGACTTTCAGAGCGCTTCATGGATCCTCCCGGCATCGCTAAGCCAGACTGTTTGATAGCGGCCAATATGGCTAATGCTCTTAAGCAGCGCTACGAGTCGGCAGGCGACGTGACGATGGCCGAGCGTTTCGCTGGATTTAACTGGACAACCGAAGAGGATGCCTTCAACGACGGCTTCCGCATGGCCCATGAAAAGGAAATCGACAGCCAAGGTGGCCCCACAGGACATCTCGCCACCTATGAAAGGCTTCGAGTGGCTGGCAACAATGGCGTCCAACTTCCCATCAAGGAGTATCGAGACGGCAAACTCATCGGAACCGAGATGCTATATACGGACTATGATTTTGATACTGATGATGGCAAGGCTCATTTCCAGCCTTCCCCCTGGAACGGCTTTCCCGAGGTAGTTCAGCAGCAGAAAGAGACCTATGATTTCTGGATAAACAACGGGAGAACCAACCATATCTGGCAGTCGGCCTACCATGACCAGCATCTGGCATTTCGCAAGGGCCGCTACCCGATGGCCCCAATTGAGATCCATCCACTTGACGCTCAAGACATAGGGATCGCCAACGGCGATATCGTTGAAGTCTACAACGATTACGGCGCCACCACGGCTATGGCCTACCTGGAACCTGATCTGAAGCGTGGTCAGGTCTTTATGATGTTTGGCTATCCTAATGGGGTGCAGGGTGATGTCATCAGTGAGTGGACGGATCGTAACCATATCCCCTACTACAAGGGCACTTGGGCAAATCTACGACGGATAGGCGCTAACCCTGCCTATCTAAGAGATGTCTCTTTCAAACGTCGGCGCTTCTCTTAAGCCAATTCTCTTAAACCACCCAAGGCGTGCAACAAAGATTCCTGCCTTGGGTAATCCTTTACGGAAAGCGATGACTAACTCTTACGCATAGCCTATTCGTAAGCACCCCAGCAATCGATCAAGCGTGGGTCGAGATGCGCTTGCTATTTAGAAAAACAAAAAAGTGGCGTAGCCCGCAATCATCGCCATCGCAAAAACGACCGCGACAAAGGCCACCAGCAGCTTAAACGAGAACAATGAGCGCAGCAGGATAAGCTCAGTCAGGCTGGCTCCAGCACTCCCAATAATCAACGCCAGCACTGTTCCGGCCCCCACGCCTTTTGCCATCAGCGCAGATGCTAACGGTATAACGGCTTCAGCACGGATATACAGAGGGACACCGATAACGGCGGCGACGGGGATGGCAAAAGGATTATCGGCACCAGCATACTGTTCCAGCAAGCCAGTGGGCATAAAGCCGTAGATCACGCTACCAATCGCAATACCAATAAGTAGGTATGGTAAAACGTCCACGAAGTCAGACCAGGCTTCACCCCATAAACCGCTGTACCTGCTTTGCCCTCGTTTAGGCTCAGTTGTTTGACTACCACAACAGCCACCTGATTGAGCGCCAGCCGATTCGGCACTGCCGCAGCCAACCGCAGCTGGAGTACTACTGCAACTACTGCTTTCACTATCGGGCGCTAAAGGCTTGACGCCGCAGCTATTGGTCGAGGTTTCACACCCTGAAGCTGTATCAGTTGCGGCGCGGCGCACGTAACGCTCGAAGCCAAAAGCCTGCAGTAACCAGCCGGCGGCCAAAGAGACAATGAGTGCCGCTAGAACGTAGATAGCGGTGAGGGTAAAACCAAAGGTGGCAGCCAACAGACCAACAACAATAGGGTTTAACAGCGGAGAGGCAAATAGGAACACCATCATAGGCCCGAACCCGGCACGTGCACGAATCAGGCCTTTCAGCATTGGAATCGTTGAGCAACTACAGAAGGGTGTGATAGCCCCCAGTCCCGCAGCGAGAAAGTAGCTGCGGTATCGGTTAGAACTTAGCAAAGCCTCGACCTTGGATGGCGGAATATGGCGTTGAAGCGCCCCTACCAGGAAGCTAATGCCAATAAACAAGGCCGATAGCTCGACCGCGAGAAAGGCAAACATGCCTAACGTATCTTGCAATTGAGGGGACATGATAAAACTCCTATATTTCTAGATTAATCGAATTATAGAAGCTTAGATTGCACCCCTCGCTCACGTCAACTATATTTCTAGATATATAGAAACATATGGGCAAAGAAGACACAGCACTGAGAAAAAAATAACACGGAGAAAGCAGAGCAATGAAAAATAGAGCACAGAGAAAACAGCATGGAGAGTGATATGGATCATGAAGAGGTCGCCGCCAGTTTGGCTGAGCTTGGTAACACCCACCGTCTGGCGGTGTTCCGCTTTTTAGTCAAGGCTGGTCATCATGGTGCCCCTGTCGGTGAAATACAGAAAGCGTTGGATATCCCAGCTTCAACGCTATCGCACCACTTATCCCGTATGGCTCGAGTAGGTTTGATTAAGCAGGAGAAGCACAGCCGCACTATCGTCTGTATACCTGATTACCATCATCTACAAAATCTGATTGGCTTCTTACAAGCGGAATGTTGTATGGGCGAAAATATGGAGCCTGTTGAGGCATCTTTATAACTGACTACCCTGCTTTAAGCAGGGCTTTAGAGCGTAAAAAGGCCTTTATATATAAGGCTTACTCCTGCAACCGGGGCACACGAATAAACAGTAGCGCTAAACACGCCGCCAGCATCAATCCTGTGGTCAGCCATAGCGCACCAGCGCCGTTTTGCTCTATTAGTAGTCCAAATAGCAGCGGCGCAAAGGCTTGCGCGGCCCTTGCCGGGGCGATAATCAAGCCCTGACGCTGGCCAAACCCCTTCGGGCCAAACAGCGCCAGCGGTAGTGTGCCGGAGGCAATTGTCATCATGCCATTGCCCGCACCGTGCAGCAGCGCAAAGCCTGCTGCAGGCATACCCATTGTGGCCAGCAATGCCGCACCTAAGGGGTGAAGCGTAGTGGCGACCCGAGCGGCTACCAGCGGATGCAAATGGCGTAAAAGTGCAAACTCACCCAGTCGAGCGGCCACTTGCGCAGGGCCTACTAGCGCTGCAGCGGCGACGGCCACCGAAAGCGACACGCCGGTTTCCTGCAGAAGCCTGGGCAGATGCGCCGCCATCGCCGTTGAGACAAACCAGCCCGCGGCAAACACATAGGCTAATAACATCATCGCCAGGCGAGGACGCTCCGGCGGCGGCGCCGATTTGTCGTCATCTTGCTGAGCCGCACTATCGGCTGCTTTGGGCAAGCAGGCATTCAGCGGCAGCCCCACCACAATATGCAGCATGGCCCAGACACCACAGGCTACCCGCCACCCGAACTCATTTTCCATCAACGCTGTTAGCGGCCAGCCGATGGTGCTGGCAAAGCCCGCCAGTAGCGTCACGCCGGTAATTGAAGAGCGCGCACTACGCCCGTGGAGACGCCCTAAGGTGGCAAAAGCGGCGTCGTATAAGCCCATCGCCATACCCACGCCGGTAATCAACCAGGCGAACATTAAGCTGAGCACACCTTGGGAGAGCCCCATGCTAACCAGACCAACCGCCAAGACAGCGTTGGAGGCCATCAGCACGCCGCGCCCACCTTGCTGGTCAATCAAACGACCAACGCTGGGGCCAAGCATAGCGGTTAGCAGCAAGGCGGCAGAGAACGCCGCAAACACCCAGCTTGGTGCCATCCCCAGTTCCCGGGCCACGGGTACCGCTAAAATAGCGGGCAGATAGTAGCTTGATGCCCAGGCAAGCGTTTGCGCACTGCCTAAAGTGAGCGTTAAACCCAGTCTGGGCGAACGAATCATGCGACTTGTCTAGGCAGCGCTAGCGCCATCAATGCGCTGGCCGCCACCAAGGCTGCCGATACCCATAGGCAGGCGCTTAGCCCGTAGGCCATATACAGCCAGCCCGACAGTAGCGTGCCCACTAAACGCCCCATGGCATTGGCCATATAGTAGAAACCGACATCCATGGAGACGCCATCGGCGCGGGCATAATGCACAATCAAATAGCTGTGCCAGCTGGAGTTAATCGCAAACAGCACCCCAAAGGCGAGCAAGCCGACGACTAACCAGCCTACTTGCGCCAAGGGCAGCATCGCCAACACAATCGCCAGCACTGCCAGTGCCGCCGCCCAGCCAGCGGTCAGTGCCCGGGCATCGCCTTTGATCAGCCGGGTTAACTTAGGCGCCTGGGTTTGTACTCCACCGTAGCCAATCACCCATACCGCCAGCAGCCCCCCCACTGTCCAGTGAGTCCAGCCGTGCTGATCGTATAAGAACACCGGCAGCGCTACGACAAACCACACATCCCGCGCCGAAAATAGGCAAAAACGCGCCGCGGAGAGCACGTTAATCGCGCGTGATTTTGAGAAGATTTCGGAGAACTTGGGCTTTACTTTTTGCCGACCTAAATCCGCCTTTAGGCGCAGCAATGAAAGTAGCAAAACGCCGCCCAGCATCACCGCCATCACAAACACAGCGGCCTGGAAGCCAATCAAGGTGAGCAGCAGCCCGCCGACAAAAAAGCCCAGCCCTTTTAGCGCGTTTTTAGAGCCGGTCAGCATCGCTACCCAGCGGTAGAGCGAGCTATTGGCGTTGGCGCTCTCTTTAGGTACCAACACTTTAACGGCGCTTTTAGCACTCATTTTGTTAAGGTCTTTGGCAATCCCCGAAATCGCTTGTGCGGCCATTACCCAGACAACGGTCAGCAGGCTAGCGGGCACCATCAGCATAACGAGGGCAATAATTTGCAGCCCAAGCCCCACATTCATGGTGCGGTTGAGTCCCAAGCGCGCACCCAACCAGCCGCCGACCAGGTTAGTCACTACGCCAAAGGCTTCATAAAACAGAAACAGCATGGCGATGGCCAACGGCGAGTAGCCCAACTGGTGGAAGTGCATCACCACCAGCATGCGCAACGCACCGTCGGTTATCGTAAACGCCCAGTAGTTGCCGGTAATCAGCATGTATTGGCGCACCTCGAAAGGTAGCGCCTTTACCCGTGCACGCATGTTCAACAACGGCGATTCAGCCACGGCTCACCTGCTCAAAATCTAGCTGCTCACGCCCGACCATAAGAGCCAGCTCGGCAGTGCGGTTGGCATAGCCCCACTCGTTGTCATACCAGGCGTAGAGCTTTAGCTGGGTGCCGTTGATCACCATGGTGGAGAGCGCATCGATAATCGAACTGCGCGGATCGGTGCGGTAATCGATCGACACCAGCGGGCGCTCTTCATAGCCCAAAATCCCTGCTAGCGAGCCATCGGCAGCGGCTTTCAGCGCCTGATTAACCTCGTCTACGCTTACTTCGCGCTCAAGCTCGAACACCATATCGGTAAGCGACGCATTAGCCAGCGGCACACGGATCGCGTGGCCATTAAGCTTGCCTTCCAACTCAGGGAAAATGGCGGTAATCGCCTTGGCCGAACCGGTCGTGGTAGGAATCAGGCTCATACCGCAAGCGCGAGCCCGGCGCAGGTCTTTATGCGGCGCGTCGAGAATCGTTTGGGTATTGGTGATGTCATGCACGGTGGTCATTGAGCCATGGCGAATACCAAACGTTTCCTGAATGACTTTGACCACCGGTGCCAGACAGTTGGTAGTGCAACTGGCAGCGGTGACGATCTTATGCTGAGCCGGGTCATAGAGATGGTCGTTCACCCCCACCACGACATTCAGCACGCTCGACTCTTTCATAGGCGCGCTGACCACCACACGCGCAACGCCTTGATCAAGATACGCCTGGAGTTTATCGGTGGTTTTCATTACGCCCGAGCACTCAATGACAATATCGCAACTCGACCAGTCGCTCTCGGCAATGGCTTTGTTGGCGCTAAAGACGACGGTTTTCCCATCCAGAACGATAGCGTCATCCGTTGCCGAGATTCCTTTCCCAGGCGCCCAGTGCCCGTGAACTGAGTCAAACTCCAGCAAGTGGGCAAAAGTGGCCGCATCACCGCCCGGGTCATTAATGCGCGTTAGTTCTACCGCTCCAGACTCTACCTGCGCCCACAAGCTGCGCAGCGCCAAGCGCCCAATACGGCCAAAACCGTTGATACCGATACGTAGTGCCACGGGGGCCTCCTAAGCTGTCTGTTTTGCAAAAGCATAACGCTAACATACGTTTAAACATATATTAATACTTAAAAAAAACGTTAATAAAAACAGACCTACTGATCGACAGTAGGTCTGTTTATCCAGCGTTAATTAACCATAGCGACCAGAAATATAGTCTTCTGTCTTCTTCTGCGCTGGCGTCGAGAACATTACTTTGGTGTCGTTGTACTCAATGATTTCCCCCAGGTGGAAGAACGCCGTATAGTCCGCTACCCGCGCCGCCTGCTGCATATTGTGCGTAACGGTAATGATGGTGAACTTCTCTTTCAGCTTGTCCATCAAATCTTCGATAGTCGCTGTTGAGATCGGATCAAGCGCCGAGGTTGGCTCATCCATCAAGATCACATCGGGCTGAACCGCAATGGCACGGGCAATACACAGCCGCTGCTGCTGACCACCGGAAAGCGAGGTGCCAGGCTCATGCAGCTTGTCTTTTACCTCGTTCCACAGACCCGCATCGCGCAGTGCTTTCTCTACCAGCTCTTCCTGCTCGGCTTTACGGCTGACGATGTCGTGCATGCGTGGAGCATAGGCCACATTTTCAAAAATCGACTTAGGGAACGGGTTTGGCTTCTGAAATACCATGCCCACCCGGCGGCGCAGTGCCACTTCGTCCATCTTGGCAGCGTTAACATCGCGGCCATCCATCTCGACCAACCCTTCAATTCTGACCGAAGGAATAAGGTCGTTCATACGGTTCAGGCAGCGAAGAAACGTCGACTTGCCGCAACCAGAAGGCCCGATCAACGCCGTCACATTCTTCTGGAAAAGATCAATATTGAGACCATTCAGCGCCTGCGCCTTACCGTACCAGAGGTTCAAATCCCGCACGCGGATGCTCAGATCATGACACGCTTGATCATTACGCGTGTAAGGCTGCCCAACCGCCGGGGCTAGCTGCTCACTCATTTCAGGTACTTGGCTGTTCATAATAGTTTCCTTGAAAACGGTCGGCTTACCAGCGACGTTCAAATTTCTTGCGTAACAGGACAGCGGCAGCGTTCAGCGAAATCAGAACTGCCAAAAGCACTATAATCCCGCCTGCGGTTTTTTCGACAAAGGCACGATCAGGCTCACCGGACCAGGTAAACACCTGGGCGGGCATCACTGTTGCCGCTTCGGTAAATGAGGCTGTCACGTCTGGAATGAACGCCACCATGCCCACGATAATCAGCGGCGCTGTCTCCCCCATTGCCTGAGCCAGTCCAATGATAGAGCCTGTCATAATACCGGGCATAGCCAGCGGCAATACGTGGTCTTTAACCACTTGCCAGCGAGAACAACCCACCCCAAACGCCGCATGGCGGATGGATTCTGGCACGCTGCGCAGAGCGGTACGCGTAGAAATAATAATCACCGGCAAGGTCATCAGTGCAAGTGTCATACCACCCACCAAGGGGGATGAGCGTGGTACCCCGAAGAAGTTAATAAAGATCGCCAAACCCAGTAGACCAAACAGAATCGAGGGGATGGCAGCCAGGTTATTAATATTAATTTCAACCAACTGGGTAAGCCGGTTATCGGGTGCAAACTCTTCCAAATAAACCGCCGTCATCACACCGATAGGAAAGGCAATGGCCAGGGTGACGATCATAGTCATAACTGTACCGACGACGGCCGATAAGATACCCGCCAGTTCCGGCATTTTGGAATCCCCTCGGGAAAAGAAGCCTGAGTTGAACTGCATCTCAACCTTGCCCTCTTCTACCAGACGGTCAATCCTGGCCTTTTCTTCATCATCAAGACGAACGCGATTCCCCTTGAGATATTGATCCACCTCGCCATCTGCCAATACCCAACGATTTTGTGTAGTGCCCAGTAAGGACGGATCGTTGCGCATTTGCAGGGGTATAACCCGAACGACACTGCGGCTTATTAAGGTGGAAAAATCTCGATCAACCGCTGCCCGGCCATTTGTGGACGCCTCCTCGGTGTAGTTGACTTCTATATTGATCATCGCCTGTTGGAAGGCTGGCAAGCCCTTGCTCAACATATCGGCAAAAAATATCAGCAAGAAGGCAGCGGCCAGCGCCAAGGCGCCCATCGACATATATTTCAGGCGCGTAGATTTACGATGGCGGCCCTTGAGTTGCTGGCTTATCTGATCGTATGAATCACTCATTGGGATATCCTGGCGTTACAGATTGTTGACGCGGTATTTGTCACGGAAGCGGCGAATCATAATCACCGACACGAGGTTCAACACGAGTGTCACCACAAACAGCACCAGACCCAGTGCAAAGGCTGAGAGCGTTTCTGCACTATCAAACTCCAGGTCACCCGTCATGGCGGCAACAATCCGCACAGTGACGGTCGTCATCTCTTCCAGCGGGTTAATCGTAAGATTGGGACGCATACCGGCGGCCATCACCACAATCATCGTCTCGCCCAGCGCCCGAGACATACCCAGCAGTGAGGCAGAAATAATGCCTGGAAGAGCCGCAGGAATAACCACGTCACGAATGGTTTCACCCTTGGTCATCCCCAGTGCCAAAGACCCCTGGCGCATGCTGTCGGGTACCGCATTAATGACGTCATCGGAAAGCGAGGAAATAAACGGAATAATCATAATCCCCATCACGATACCGGGAGCCAATGCGTTGTTAAACGACGCATTCAAGCCAATGGCACCCGTTACTTGCACAATAAACGGGGCGACGGTAATCGCGGCAAAGAAGCCGTAAACCACTGTCGGGATACCGGCGAGAATCTCCAACATGGGTTTAGCAAATGAACGTACTCGGCTGGGTGCAAATTCAGCCATATAAATAGCCGAGAGCAGGCCGATAGGTACCGCCACCGCCAAAGCGATACCAGTAATCATAAAAGTACCGGCAAATAGTGGTACCGAACCAAATTCGGCGCCACCGCTAGCGCCCTCGCCCCGACCAGCAGCTATTAGAAAGCTATTACCGGGTGCCCAGGTGGTGCCGGTGATAAACTCCCAGAAACTGTGCATCTGGAAGAAATTCAGAGCTTCGCCGACGATCGATATCAAAATACCCAGCGTCGTCAGGATCGAAATCGTCGCGGCACCTGCCAGCACCCAGAGAATGACCGACTCGATCGCCCGGCGAGCATGAAAATTGGAGCGAATCAGCTTCATGCCTACGATAAGCCCCACCACCGCCACAGCGAGACTCACCAAAAGCAGGGAAAAAGTAGGTATCTCGCTGCCTATCAACAGCATGACGAAAGCACCAAGCGCACTCACCAGTATGGCCGGCCCAGCAGTCGCCACCACAGCGAACCAAGCGTACTGGTCGGGCTGCGCATACATCGACGTTCCCGATGCACGTACACGTGTGGCCTTGCTTCGCCCGACAAAAAAGGCGGCAAGCCCAAGCAGCAGAAGTACGCTGCAAAAAATCAAAAAAAGCTGGTTGGTCTGCATCGTTAATATCTCAGGTTAACCAATGGATCCGTTTGCGAGTCACCTTAAGGCAAGAACATGACAGCTTTGTGACAACGCCACTAACTAACAGCCGTTGCACCAGGCCTTTTTGAAAAGCAAGAAGCCGGCAGCGTGGGCTGCCGGCTTCTTTACTGTCGTAAGGCTAACTTACTCCAGGTCTTCCTTTGCAAGCTGCTTGCGATCCGCCAAATCAGACTGAACTTGCTCAAGCGCATCGGCGGTCGGAAGGATCAAACCGATATCCTTAAGCAGACCACCTTCACCAATCATCATGTCAGACACGAACATTTCTGCGTATTCATACATGACCGGTACTTCGTCAGCATGCTGGTTCTTAATGTAGAAGAACATAGTACGTGCAACCGGATATTCGTCGCTAGCGATCGTTTCTGGTGTCGGATCAACACCATCAATGCTAGAACCGATCAGCACGTTGTCGTTCTCTTCAAGGAAGGAGTAACCGAAGACACCAAAGGCAGTCGTATCCTGGGTCAAACGCTGAACGATCAGGTTGTCGTTTTCACCGCCGTCAACCCAGCCACCATCGGTACGGATATCCGAGTAAGCTTCACCATATTCTGGGAAGCTTTCAGAAGCGGCTTCCATAACCAACTCATCGAAAGAGTCACGGGTTCCCGACGTAGTCGGCGGACCTACGATGACGATTTCACGATCAGGTAGTGAAGCGTCGATCTGGTTCCAGTTGGTGTAAGGGTTTTTCACCAACTCACCATCAACCGGCACCATATCGGCAGCCGCAAGGAATATCTGCTCACGGGTAACCGGCATCGGCTCATTTTCATTGGACTGAGCAAAGGCAATACCATCACTGCCGATATAAACTTCAGTGATATCAGTAACGCCGTTTTCTACACAGCGCTCGAACTCAGACACCTTCATGCGACGCGAGGAGTTGGTAACATCCGGTGTACCGGTGCCAACACCGTTACAGAACAGACGCATGCCACCGCCTGAACCAGTTGATTCAATAACAGGTGTCGGGTTGTTAGTGGTTGCACCAAACTCTTCCGCTACAAAGCTGGAGAATGGGTAAACGGTACTGGAGCCTACGATATTGATTTGATCACGGGCTTGAGCAACACCTGCCACACTCATGACGGCAGCCGCGAGCACGGTGGTTTTTAGAATACGGTTCATGCGAAATACTCCTGTTCATGTAGGGATCTGGCCTTCGCAGGACACACTTTGCACCGGCTCCATGACAACTTCATGACAGCGGGCAACACAGGAGATTTTTTTGCTAAGGGGGAAAGTGCTTAAAACAGCAGCCCGAGCGCGGCCAAGGTACACAGCGCAAGGGAGGCCCCTTGCAGCAGCCTTCTGTCCAAACGGTGAGCAATGCCATCCGCCAGAGCGTTACCGATTAATACAGCAGGCAAGAAAGTGAGCGCGACCTGGAAATGCCATAGCTCAATCCGATCCGCCAGGGCGAGGGTTATCAAGGTCAACAGGGAGGTCAAAATAAAGAACGCAGCTAAGTTACCACGTACGCGATCAGCCGGTAGGCCATGCATCAACAGCACAATGGGCGGGCCGCCAATGGCAGCAACGGTGCCGAAAATGCCTGAAAGTACCCCCGCGCCAAACAAGGTTATGCGGTTCACTGGCAGTTGAAAGCGGCACAAGGTGACCAATACCGCAAACAGCACGATAACCGCAATCAGCTTTTCCAATACAAACATCGGCGCGGCGAGCAACAGCCAAATACCCAACGCATTGCCAGGTAATCGCCCTACTAACGCCATACCAATGGAATCCAGGCGCACCTCGTGCCAGTAGTGGCGCACCATCATCAGCGAGACAGTAAAACCAAACAACACCAGAATGACCGGAACTAATCGTGGCTCGAGCATCAACAGTAGCGGCGCACCGATGACGGCCAAGCCAAAACCGGTCGCGCGCTGTACAAAGGCACCCAGCAGCAGTACACCGGAGCAAGCCCACCAAGTGCTCATGGGCATATTGACCCAGACCAGCAGGCTATCCATTAGTGCTGTTCATCCCTACGGTTCATTCCTAGGTTTCATTCCTACTAGTTATCCCTGTTGTTCTTCAACGCTGGGCGCCTTGGTTAGTTTGCGTACGCCGATATTGCCCAGTAACGCAGCGCCCAGCATGGTGAGCACCATGGGCCAAAGGTGTTCAACCTCAAATAGCCCTACCATCACACCGGCCAGCGCCCCACAAGTAAACTGTATACCGCCCAGCAGCGCCGTTGCCGTGGCGCTGATATGGCCAAAATGATCCAACAGCGATGAAATCGCGTTGGGCGTGATCAGCCCGATCATACCGGTAAACAGCATAATCAGCGGCACCACAATGATTAACGACGCCATGTTGAGCGCAGTGGCTGCGACCAACCCAAGTGCAGCGATAAGCTGAATAAGAAGACCCAGGCGTAAATTCTGCTGGGGAGTACGCTTACGCAGCAGATGAATATTGACCCGATTAGACAGCGCAATCACTACCACGTTGACCCCAAACACCAGCGGATAGGTGGCTGGCGAGAGGCCAAAATAATCAAGATATAGAAACGGCGAAGCGGTCACGAAGGCAAACAGGCCCGCGAAGGAGGCGGCAACCGCACAGATATACCCCATGCCTTCACGATGCTTCAGTACACTGGCGTAATTGCGGATGACCTGACGCGGAGAAGCGGCGGGCAGCGACATATCGCGGGTTTCAGGCAGGCGCGTGCCTAATAGCCAGAGTAAAAAGCCTGCATAGACGGCCAAGAACACAAAAATCAGCCACCAACCGGCAATGTGCAGCAGTAAACTACCCACAGTAGGTGCCACTAGCGGCGCCAGCATCATAATCATCGCCATGGTCGACATGACTTTAGCGGCCTCGCGTCCACTAAAGCAGTCGCGCACAATCGCCGCTGAATTGACGACACAGGCCCCGCCCCCCAACGCCTGGATAAACCGCCAAGCCAATAGCGTGGGCAAACTCTCCACCTGGGTAATGGCAAGGCTAGCGAGCATAAACACCACCAAACCGCCCAGGAGCACTGGCTTCCTGCCCATGCGATCCGAAAGCGGCCCAAAACATAGCTGGCCCAACGCAAAGCCGAACAAAAACACGCTAATGGAGAGTTCAGTGCGGTGAATACTGGCCCCGATGCTCTCCGCAATGACCCCCATGGCGGGCAAGTAGGCATCGATAGCAAAAGGCGCCAGCGCCGTGTTGGCGGCCACCAACAGTGCTACCCGACGAGGATTAAGATCCATGGGTCTCCTTAAGGCGATAATGAACGCACTGGAATAGATAGGCCGCTAATCATAGCCGATTTTGAGACATTTGTCGGGACTGGATGCTATCGATCAATAGCCCTGGATGACCAGGGGCTTTTCAGGATGAGGGACGTTTAATGATGCGTGGTGGCGTCGTGCGACTCAAGCATCTCGACCAGGGGCTGAAACTGCTCGCGGTTATGCTCGTTCATATGCATTAAAATGCGGTGGGCTTCAAGGATCCGATCACGCAGCCCTTCTTCGTCTGCGGGCTCTTGGGGAAGCTCTTCAAGCGCATTATTAAGCGTAGTCGCCTGCTGTAGTGGCGCTTCCATCAGCGTAAAAAAACGCGAAAAACCCATTACGTCCAACATCTGTCGCACGTCAGGGTTATCGACAATAATCGTCGGCGATTGCTCCAGCCGCCCTTTGACCGCCATCGCGACCTTGGCCAGAAAGCCAAGCGCCGTCGAATCCACGTTGGTCGCTTCTCGCAGATCAATCAGTACGGCATGCAACCCCGGCGTCTCGGCAAGACGTTGAGCTTGGGTGTCCAACGTGGCGCAGAGCGTCAAGCGCACATCACCACACAGTTTTAAAACAAAAACACCAGAATTGAACGCCGCTTTAATGCGGCCTTCTTCAATCAGCATGACCAAATCCGCTCACCATCATGATTGTAATATCATCGGGTAAAGCATCGCGCTCTTGATTGGCATCGAACTCCGCATCTCCTTCAGCAAGAAGAGCGTTTGTTTCTGCTAGCCGATCGCGCAACTGCTCAAGCGTGACACTCTCACTTACTAATTGCTCAAGCTCCTTGAGCCGCGTGTCGAGCGTTTTACCCGGCAAGCATTCCAATACACCATCTGAGCAGAGCCACAAACGAAAGTCACTCGGCAAAACACAGCTAAGCGCAGGATACTCCACATCGGGGAAAAGGCCTACCGGCATTCCCTCGCCTTCTAAACGACGTAGCTCTCCCCCCGCCGCTAACAGGGGCATAGGAAGCTGCGCGCCGAGCGAATAGTGCAGAGTATGCGACTCATGGTCAATAACACCGACAAATAAGGTGGCATGTTTGCCGATATCGGTGCCCTGCAGCTCTCGGTTCATCGCCTTTAGCCAATCTGGCGGCAGATTTTCCGGGTGCTGACCATCCCACTCACTCAGCCAACGGTTACATAAATATTTGAGCAGCACCGTGACGAATGCCGACGAGGCGCCATGCCCCGATACATCGGCAAAATAGAAGGCGCTGTAACGCTCGTTATAGCGTTGATAATCAAGGAAATCACCGGACAAATAAAGCGAAGGTGCAAATACGTAGTCGTAATACACGCCGTTAATTACTTTGGGGCGTAACGGTAGTAAACGCCGCTGGATATGACCGCCGCTCTGCTGATCCATGCGCAATAGCGCCAGATGAGTCTCTAAGCTTTCATTTAACTCCGCTAGACGTGCATGGTCCCGCTCGCGCTCCAGTGCCAGATCGTTAAGCTCAATGGCCTTACGGATCATTCGTCGCAACAGCTCAGCGTGACGTAGGGGGTGGACGATATAATCCACCAGACCTACATCAATCGCCTTGATCAAGTCGGCATCCTGGCGCGAGTCGCTGACCACCAGCGTAGGTAAGCGACGCGTTAACTGCGACCATTGCTGACGCGGAACAGCTCTGGCGTGGGCAACAATTAGCGCCGTGCCAGCGGGTAGATTATTGATATCTTCAGCGGCAAACACCCACATGCCGTCGCAAGTAATCGCTTCAGCCAGCGCATCGCGTTCACGACCGGGTTCATCGATCACCGCGATCAACTGCTTAGAATGATCCATCATAAGCCTCAATCGGTGACTTCGTCGCCACCAAAGTCGCTATCATCCTGGTCACTGTTGTCAAAGCCGCTATCTTCGAAACTACTGTTTTCGAAACTACTATCTTCGAAACCTGAGTCTTCAAAAACTGAGTCTTCAAAACCTGAGTCTTCAAAACCTTAGTCTTCAAAACCTTAGTCTTCAAAACCTTAGTCTTCAAAACCTTAGTCTTCAAAACCAGCGTCTTCAAAACCTTAGTCTTCAAAACCAGCGTCTTCAAAATCGCTGTCATTAAACTCGAAAGTTTCGCTAGCGAAGGGGTCATCGCCCAATTCTCCATCGCTCACCTCAAATTGGCGGCTCTGTAAGTAAGCGTCACGAATAAAACGGTAGCGATCACCGCGAATTAACGCTTCCTGGTCAAGCAAACCCGCTCGAATATCGATCACATTCAGTGCGGTAAGGCTTAATCGAACGGCGTCATCGTCAACATAGGTAACAGGATAGGCCGCCATATCAGCCGGCATACCGGTGGTATCCCGTAACGTGCTGGGACCAAATAAAGGCAGCACCAAATAGCGCGAATCTTGCCAACCCCACACGGCCAACGTTTGTCCGAAATCTTCTTTATCCGCGGTAATTTCCATCAGGGTGGCATAATCTAATAAGCCACCAATGCCTACCGTGGAGTTAATCAAAAAGCGCGATGTGGCGAGGCCTGCATTCTTCGGTTTGCCTTGCAGCACGCTATTAAGCACGGTACGCACTTCGCCTAAATTGGAGAAAAAATTACCCACCCCGGTTTCCACTGGATCTGGGGTAATGGTGCGATAGCCTTTTGCCACCGGCTTAAGCGCGTAGCGATCCAGCACATCGTTAAATGTAAACACTTTGCGGTTAAAGCCTTCCCATGGATCTTCGGGAGCCGCATTTTCCGCCATTTGCGTGCTGGCACAGCCACCGGTTCCAAGTAACGTCACCAGCAGTAGAGGCAACCCTTTGCTACGCAAAGAAAGCGCAGGCTTCTCGTTATTTAACCACTGCCACATGACATTTTCCTTTTTCAATTCCGCTGCACACTTACAAACTTACAAACGCCGGATGACCACACTGCCTGCGCTATACCCTGCCCCGAAGGAGCAAATTACACCAATGTCACCCTCCTCAAGCCCCTCGCGATGGAGGTGGAAGGCGATAATAGAGCCCGCTGAGCTGGTATTGGCGTAACGGTCTAGAATGATCGGCGCCTGAACTTCACTCGGGTCATAACCCAATACTTTACGGGCAATCAAATCGTTCATATGCCGGTTAGCCTGGTGAAGCCACATGCGCTTAAGATCACTACCGGCTAACTCTAAGGAGGCCAGATGCTCAGTGATCAGTTTAGCCACCATCGGGCAAACCTCCTTAAACACTCGCCGCCCTTCTTGCACAAAAAGCTTATCCAAGGCCAGCGGATCGCTGTCCGTTACGCGGTTTAGAAATCCAGCATTATTGCGGATCGCGTTGGAAAACTTGGTAACTAACCGCGTACCGAGGATTTCAAACTGCTCGTCGGCAATCGCGACTGCACTACTTTCTAGTACCACTGCTGTGCAAGCATCGCCGAAAATGAAGTGGCTGTCACGGTCTCGGAAGTTGAGGTGCGCCGAGCAAACTTCTGGATTGACCACCAAGGCGCGCTTAACACTACCTGAAGCTATGGCATTGGCAGCCGTTTCCAAAGCAAACGTCGCTGAGCTACAGGCCACGTTCATATCGAACCCATAGCCGCTTGTTTCCAGGGCTTGCTGCACTTCTACCGCCACGGCGGGATAGGCGCGCTCTAGGTTTGAGCAGGCAACGATCACCAGCTCTATGTCAGCAGCATCTACCTTGGCAGCAGCCAACGCCTGACGTGCAGCGGCTGTCGCCATCTCGCACTGAATCGAAGGTTCGTCATTGCCCCGCTGCGGCAGTTTAGGCCGCATACGCTGTGGGTCAAGGATTCCTGACGCATCGAGCACGTAACGGCTCTGAATACCGGAGGCTTTTTCGATAAATTCGCTGCTTGAGTGCGCCAGTGGTTCGCGCTCGCCGCGCGCAATGGCGCCGGCGTGCTGTTCATTCTCGCTGTCTACCCAAGCATTAAATGCCGCCACCAGGGCCGCATTATCAATGGCGTGTTCCGGTGTATAGAGTCCTGTACCGGTAATCACCACATGTGTCATGCCAATCTCCTCTAAGCGGCTTGCCGACGTGACCGGCCATCAATGTAGCGTGCGACTTACGGCGAACCCATCACGTTACTGTGTGCGTAAAATAGCGGTTTTTCCAGCAACTTTTTCCAACCACTGCTAAACGCTAGTGATCTCTTGCCAGCGCTTTTCCAATCGTTTCACCGACACCACCATGCTAGTACCCAACTGCTGAGCGAATAGCGACACCCTAAGCTCTTGCAACCACCAGCCAAAAGCGACCAGTTCTGGGTCTTCCACCCGCCCGCGGCGCTCGCTTTCGCGGCGGGCATCAAAGCGCGCCTCTAATGCCTGGACATCTTGCATCATCATTTGATCGCGGCCACGTTCACGGGCTGCTTTTTCAAGCCGAATGAGCGCCGCCTCGGTGTAGCGCGGGTATTCATCTAGCCATGCGCCTGCATCGCGGATAAAGCCTGGGTAGACCAAACGCTGCATCTGCGCGCTAACATCGCTGTACACCAACGCCAGGGCAAAATTAAGCTTCCCTTTGAGCACCTTACTGACCGCCAGATGGCCTTTTAGCGCGACCTCTACCCGCGCCAAGAGCACTTTCGCTTCATCAACGAGTTGGCTTTGGGTAGCGTTTAGACACTGGCTAAATTCCCCTTCTGAGCGCGGCAGGGGGTGCTGGGCGACCACTTGGGTAAATACCGCAAGCAACAGATCATCGACCAAAGCTTGTTTACTGCCCACTTTGGCAAACAGTAGTGCGCACTTCTCAACCCCCGGCAGTTGTTTAATCGCTTTTACCTGTTCGGGTAACTTGGCAATGGCCAGTCGGGCGATGCCCTCCTGGTGGGCAGCCTCCGCTTTTGCCGGGTGATCAAACAGCGCTACCTTGAACTCTCGGGCGTCAGCTGCAACGTCAGCAACAACCAAGGCAGGATACGCCTCTACGCGGATGCCGGCCTGGGTGGTAACACGCGAAGCAGGCAGCGGCATTTTGGGTAACCCGGCAACGGCGGGCTCATGGCTAACCTGCTCGGCCAGCGCCTGAGCGCCTGCGCTGGCGGCGGCTTCAAAGCGCTGTTCCAAGGCGCGCAGGTCACGCCCCTGTCCTAGGGTCTCGCCCGCGTGATCGACTACGCGAATATTCATGCTCAGATGCGGTTCAAGCAAATCCAGGCGCCAGTCGTCAGGATGCACCCGCGTGGATGTCCGACGACGAATAAACTCGCCCAGCACTTCGGTTAACGGGCGCTGGTCGGGCACCAGAGTCTCCAACGCCGCATCCACCCAATCGGGAATCGGCACCACCTGACGGCGGATGCTTTTCGGCAGCGACTTCAACAGCGCAATACACTTTTCGCGCAGCAGCCCCGGCACCAGCCACTCCAACGCGTGAACTGGCACCTGGGGCAGCATGGCGGCGGGAACGGTCAGCGTAACACCGTCATCTTCGGCTTCAGGGTCAAAGTGGTAACTGACGGGATAGGCCACGCCCGCCAGGATTAAATGATCGGGGTACTGTGCCTGGGTGACGTCCTCCGCATCCCGCGCTTTGAGTGAATCAATATCGAAGTGGAGTAGTTGCGGGGTTTGCTGCTCGGCCTGTTTGCGCCAGTGCTCAAATCCCTTGCCGTTGACGGTTTCAGCCGGAATGCGCTGGTTGTAAAAATCGTACAGGGTGTCTTCATCGACCAGTATGTCCCGCCGCCGAGCGCGATCTTCCAATGCCTCAACTTCGTCGATCAGTGCGCGGTTGTGGGCAAAGAAGGCACCTTTGGTTTGAAACTCCCCTTCCACCAGCGCACGGCGAATAAACAGCTCCCGGGATTCCTGGGGAGCGATTGGCCCGTAATGTACCCTGCGCCGCGCCACAATCGGCAGACCAAACAGCGTCACTTGCTCAAAAGCGACAACCTGGGCACGTTTCATTTCCCAATGGGGTTCGCTGTAGCTGCGCTTAACCAGGTGCTGCGCCTGGGGTTCAATCCACTGAGGGTCGATTTTTGCCACGGTGCGAGCAAATAACTTGGAGGTTTCCACCATCTCAAACGCCATGATCCACTTGGGCGACTTCTTGGCCAACCCAGAGCCTGGGTGAATCATAAATTTACGATTGCGGGCGCCGAGATACTCGCGGTTCTCCACCAGCGTGCCCAGGTTGGAGAGCAGCCCCGAAAGCAGCGCCTGGTGTACCTTGCCCGAGGTTTTACGCCGCATTTGTCGCGCCTGCTCTTCGCTCTCGTCTTCATTGCGGGGCGGCGGCGCGGGCACTTCGATATCCATATCGCGCAGCAGTTGGCGGAGCTGGCGGAAGGTGTCGTGCCACTCGCGCATGCGCAGGTAATTGATGTAGTGCTCTCGGCACCAGCGGCGCAGCTGATTACCTGACAGCGCTTCGCGGGCATTCTCAATGCCGTGCCAGAGGTTCAACAAAGCGACAAAGTCGGAATCTGGGTCGTGCCAGCGCTGGTGGGCTTGGTCGGCGGCTTGGCGCTTATCCGCCGGTCGGTCGCGGGGGTCTTGGATGGCCAGCGCCGAGACGACGATTAGCACATCGCGCAGGCTGCCGAATTCGGCACCGGCCAGCACCATGCGCGCCAGGCGTGGGTCAATCGGCAGCCGCGCCAGCTTACGCCCGAGCGGAGAAAGGTGCTGCTTTTCATCCACCGCGCCCAGCTCGAACAGTAACCGAAAACCGTCTTTTACAAAGCGGCTATCCGGCGGATCGACGAATGGGAAGGCCTCGATATCGCCAAGCTTTAACCCCAGCATCGAAAGGATGACCGACGCTAAGTTGGTGCGCTGAATTTCGGGGTCGGTAAAGCCGGGCCGGGAGAGAAAATCCTCTTCGCTGTAGAGGCGAATACACACGCCTTCGGCAATCCGCCCGCAGCGGCCTTTGCGCTGGTTGGCGCTGGCCTGACTAACCGCTTCCACCGGTAGTCGCTGGATCTTGGAGCGGTAGCTGTAGCGGCTGATACGCACCAGCCCTGGGTCGATCACGTAGCGAATACCGGGCACCGTTAGCGAGGTTTCCGCAACGTTGGTGGCGAGCACAATACGCCGCCCGCGGTGCGGCGCAAACACGCGGTTCTGCTCTTCGTTAGAGAGCCGAGCGTAGAGCGGCAGAATTTCGGTGCCTTTCAGCTCGGCGCGGCGAAGGGTATCGGCAGTTTCACGGATCTCGCGCTCACCGGGTAAAAACACCAGCACGTCCCGGGGGCCGTGCAGCCAACCTTTCTCCCGCTCGATCGCTTCAATCTCTTCCACCGCGTGCAAAATGCCCTCTTGCAGCGTGCGGTCTTCTTCATCGTCCTCGTCGCGTACGAGCGGCCGGTAGTGCACCTCAACGGGATAGGTGCGCCCGGTGACTTCGACCACCGGTGCAGGCGTTTTGGCCGTGCCGAAGTGCTTGGCAAAGCGCTCCACGTCGATGGTCGCCGAGGTAATGATGACTTTTAGATCGGGCCGCTTAGGGAGCAGGCGCTTGAGGTAGCCGAGCAGAAAGTCGATATTCAGGCTGCGTTCGTGAGCTTCATCAATAATGATCGTGTCGTAGCGCAGCAGCAGCGGATCATTCTGCGTCTCGGCCAGCAAGATCCCGTCGGTCATTAATTTGACCAAGGTTGTTGGGCTGCTTTGGTCGGTGAAGCGCACCTGGTAGCCCACCTGCTCGCCCAGAGAGACTTCCAGCTCTTCCGCCAGGCGACTAGCGACGCTGCGAGCAGCCAGGCGGCGCGGCTGAGTATGACCAATCAAACCACGGCGGCCGCGCCCCAACTCCAAACACATTTTGGGTAACTGGGTGGTTTTGCCCGAGCCGGTCTCCCCCGCCACCACTACCACCTGATGGTCGCGGATGGCGTTAACAATATCTTCCCGCCGCTCGACCACGGGCAGTTCCGGCGGGTAGTTGAGGGCAACCTTTTGAGTTTCACGCTGGCTAAGCTGCTGCTGGGCGCGATCAAGCTCGCGCTGCACTTCGTCCAAACCACGGCTGATAGGCTTGTTATCGCGCAAGCGACGGCTCAACCCGGCTAGGCGTCGTTCCAGCCGTTCTGCATCGCGTAGCATCACATCGCCTGCTGCCTGTTTCAGCGACGCAAGGCGTTGGCTATCGGTAGGGGCTAGGGATGTGTCAGTGGTCACGATAGAGTCGGCTTCCATTCGCTTGGCGATTGAACAAGGGTCATTAAAAAGAGCTATAAAAAAATCAGCCCGCACAGGTGAGCGGGCCGACTATTGTAACGCTTTCAGCGCCACGACGCCTAACGCAGCGTTGGGGCGTTATCTAACAGCTAAGTTTTTAACAGCTAGTTTTTAATAGCTAGGTTTTTGCGGGTGCTTCATCGCGCAGTTGTCGGCGCAACACTTTGCCCACGTTGGTTTTGGGCAACTCGTCACGAAACTCGATGATCTTAGGCACCTTGTAACCGGTCAGCTCTTTTTTGCACCAGTCACGTAGCGTTTTCTCATCAAGCTGGCTATTTTTGCTCACCACGAACAGCTTAATCACTTCGCCAGCGTTTTCATCCGGCACACCCACCGCTGCCGACTCAAGGACATCTGGATGGGCGGCAACCACATCCTCGATTTCATTGGGATAAACGTTGAAGCCAGAGACCAAGATCATGTCTTTTTTACGATCAACGATGCGAATATAGCCATCCTCCTGCAGCACGGCGATATCACCCGTGTGGAACCAGCCATCCTCATCAATCGAAACGCGAGTTTCATCGTCGCGCTGCCAGTAGCCTTTCATCACCTGCGGGCCTTGCACGCACAGCTCTCCCGGCTCGCCCAGTGCCACGTCGTTGCCGTCGGCATCGACGACTTTTACCGCGGTGCCTGCCACGGGCTTGCCGATAGTGCCTAGTTGGATCGCATCAGTGGGGTTGAAGCTAACAATGGGAGACGTCTCGGTCAGACCATACCCCTCAGCGATTGGACAACCGGTCGTTTGCTCCCAACGCTGCGCCGCTGCTTTGGTCAGCGCCATGCCGCCGGAGATCGTCAGCTTCAACTTGGAAAAATCGAGCTGCTTGAAGTCGTCGCGATTACACAGCGCATTAAACAGCGTGTTGAGGCCGATAAAGGCAGTAAAAGGCAGCCCCTTGAGCTCTTTGACAAACCCATCCAGGTCGCGAGGGTTGGTGATTAGCAATGAGTGGTTACCGGTTTCCATTAAGAACAGACAGTTAACCGTAAAGGTATAGATGTGATAAACCGGAAGCGGTGCGATAACCAGTTCTTCACCATCGCTGAGATGCGGCCCAATCGCTTGCCGCGCTTGCAGCATATTGGCGATAAGATTGCGATGGGTCAGCATGGCCCCCTTTGGCATACCCGTAGTGCCGCCCGTATATTGAAGCGCGGCTAAATCGTCGGGGCTCCTCTTGTCCTCGCTATGGCTTAGCGATGCGCCTTTTTTCAGCGCATCGCGAAAACCAACCGCACCGGGCAGCGAATAAGCAGGCACCATTTTCTTAACATGCTTAACTACGGCATTGATTAACCAGCGTTTGGGCACATCGTGCAAGTCGGCTAGTTGGGTGACGATAACGCGCTCGATATCTGTTTTATCGAGTACTTTCTCAAGTTTGTCGGCCATATTAGCCAAAATAACAATGGCTTTAGCGTTGGCGTCCTTGAACTGGTGGGCCATTTCCCGCTCGGTATACAGCGGGTTGGTGTTAACCACCACTAAGCCTGCCCGCAGCGCGCCAAATACCGCTACCGGGAACTGCAGTACGTTAGGCAACTGGATAGCAATACGGTCGCCGGGAACGAGGTCGGTTTCATGCTGAAGCCAAGCCGCAAAATTCGCTGAGAGGCGGTCAAGGTCAGCGAAGGTGAGCGTTTTTCCCATACAGGAAAAAGCGGGTTTGTCCTTAAAACGTGCTACTGCGTTATGAAAAACATCCGTGACTGAATCGTATTGATCCAACCCTTCAAGCGCTGGGCCACGTAAAACGGCGGCGTTGGCGTGTTCGCTCATGGGCAATCTCCGCTATCGGCGTCGGCGTAGGGTCACCGACCTTGTTGTTGTCGCTGGTCTTAGTCTAAAAAGTAGCTTAAGAAGCCCAACGATATACGACCTATAACAGGCTGTAAAACGATCGATTGAAACTTACGTTTAAACTTTAGCCCATAGTCAGGTTTGTTCAATTCAGTGTTACTTCTCTTGTTTCACTTTAGCAATACCTACGTTTATGGACAGTAACGTGCCTGAATTTCTCCATCTCGCCAGACCAATAGCTCACCCGGCACCATGCGCTGCCATGCTTCATTATGAGTAAGAGGCTCGGTGGCAATCACTGAAACAATATCGTTAGGCGTGGTGTGTTCGGCAAAATTCACCGTCATCTCAGCGTCTGAGAGTTCCGCATCGCCAAAGGGCGCACAGCGGGTAATATGCGCCAATTTAGTGGTGCAATAGGTATACAAATAGCAGCCATCGGAGAGCAGCATATTGAACACCCCCAGCGTTCTTAGCTGCTCACACAGCTGATGCAAGCACTTCCAGAGTGGTTCAGGTGAAGCAGGAGGTGTAGGAAAGGTGCGGCGTAACTCACCTATTAACCAGCAGTAGGCATGCTCGCTATCGGTGCTGCCAACCGGGGTGTAGTTGCCTAATGTTAAGCTCTCCCAGCCACTTAGCTGGCCATTATGGGCGTAGCACCAGGGCCGCCCCCACATTTCTCGGGTAAATGGATGAGTATTGGCAAGCTTTACGCCCCCTACATTCGCTTGGCGAATATGGCTAATCACCACATTGGACTTAATCGGGTAGTCACAAATCAACCGCGCGATGGGCGAATCGACTGACGGATGAGGATCACGAAAGTCGCGGTAGCCGCCCTCTTCATAGAAGGCGATTCCCCAGCCATCACGATGGGGACCAGTGCCCCCACCGCGGTGCAAAAAGCCCGAAAAGCTGAAGCAGATGTCGGTGGGCACATTGGCGCTCATCCCCAACAGTTCACACATATGATTCACACATACGGTTCACATATACGTACTCATACACAAACACCAAGACATCGTTCAAACGTGACATCAACCAATCACCGGTTCGCGACGGCGTGGCGATTCGCCTTCATCATCGCTTTCTTCTTCCTGGGTCACATACTCAGCCTCGCCAGGGCGGCGCCACCACCAAAGTGCAACGCCAATAAGCGCTCCTAGCGCCATGCCTAACACCAGCCACATCAGCCCGCCACGTAGCGCCGAGCCGTTATTTTCTAAAAAGCCAACCGCCGCTACCATCGCCGACGGTGCCCAACCGGTATAGAATTCATCCTCTTCTATTAGCGGTAGCCGGAAAGTAGCGGGGATCCATACCGCCCCGGCAACCGTCCAGGTCAGCACAAGACGCGGCAAGCGAGGCAGAAAAGTGAGCGCAAAATAGACCGCGACAATCACTAACAGCGACAGCCCGTAATAACTCAACCAAAGCATTGGCGTTGAATTTGCAAACAGCATAATACCCCTCATGTGGGTGAACTCACCCGACGTTGATTTCCCGTTATGGTACCTATCAATTTATGAAAGCACAGCAAGGCATACATTCAGGCTTACCCGCTGCACGCTATTATCGCGCTAATGATCCGCAATGGCACTGGTTAGAGGAGCGCGACGACCCGCAAGTCAGCGCCTTCTTAACGGCCGCCAACCAGCAACAAGCCGATTGGTTTGCCCCGCTTGCCCCGCTGGAGGAAGCGTTATACCAGAGTCACCTGGCACGCCGCGAATTAGCCGTGACCAGCCTTAAGACAACGCTTGACCACTTCACGTTCTGGAGCGAGACCGGCGCCGAAGATGACTACCCTTGCTGGTGGCGCCACCCCAATCTTCAGCCGGAACAGCACGAATGCTTTTTTGACGTCAGAGCTCGCGCCAACGAGCACGACTTCTACGATATGGGCGATATGGCGCTCTCCCCTGATGAGCAATGGCTAGCCTGGACAGAAGATACCCAAGGCGATGAGCGCTTTACGCTATGGCTGAAAGCACTACCTAGCGGGGAGCCGGTGCAACTATTGAGCGATATTGGCGCGGGGCTGTGCTGGGCAGAAGATCAAACGGCCACCACGGCTACCTTGCTGTTTACCCGCTTTGACGATACCCAGCGCCCGGATAGCGTTTGGCGTTTTTCGCTGACATTGGCTGACTTGATGGCCTCAAAAGAGCCCATGCTGGTACTGCGCGAAGAAGACCCTGAGTTTTGGCTCGGCATCGGCAAAACGCGTTCGCGGTCATGGCTGCTGCTCGAAAGTGGCTCAAAAGACACCAGTGAAATTCACCTGTTGCCCGCTCACTCCCCTGATTCACCCCCCCAGTGTATTCAGTCGCGCCAAGCGGGGGTTGAGTACAGCATTGATCACCGACCAGGCAGTTTTTATCGCCTGCATAACCAGGCTGGTGCTCACTTCCAGCTCGACTTCCTGCCCGAAAGTCAGCTTGGTCAGCCCCAATTGAATTGGCAAACGTTAATCGCCCACCGTGAAGAAGCCACCCTGGAAGGCGTTGATGCGTTCGCTTGGGGGCTGATACTGGCGGAGCGCGATCATGCCCAGGCGCAGGTGCGGTTGCGGCATTTGCTGTTCGATGCCCAGCACGGATGCACGCAGGATGAGTATCTGGCACTGCCCGAGCAACCCTGCTCCCAGATGCTGGAAGATGCGCCGCACTTCGATACGCAGATCGTGCACCTGCGTGAAGAGTCGTTTACCCAGCCGCCCAGCTGGTTCGCACTTGATCTCACCAGCGGCGAACGGACACTGCTGAAGCGGGTGCCTGTGTACGGCAATTTACAACCGCAACAGCTAATCAGTCGCCGCCTTTGGGCCACCAGCGAAGATGGCGAGCAGGTGCCCATATCGGTAGTGATGCGCGCCGACCTGGCGGGCCAACCCCAACCCACACTGCTGTATGGCTACGGCGCCTACGGTGATGCGCTCGACCCCTGGTTCTCGATCGCTAGGTTGGAGCTGCTTGAACGCGGTGCAGCTTTTGCGGTTGCCCATGTCCGCGGTGGCGGCGAACGCGGCGAGCCCTGGTACTTAAACGGTAAAATGGCGCACAAGGAAAACAGTTTTAATGACTTCCTGGCCGCGCGTGATGCACTTGTCGAACAGGGTGTCAGCGATTCACAGCGCATCGCTGCCTATGGTGCCAGCGCCGGTGGGCTGCTGGTCGGCACTTGTGTTAACCGTGCACCGGAAAAATTTTGCGCCGCGCTGCTAGATGTACCCTTTTTAGACGTGCTGCGCACCATGCAGAATCCGGAACTACCGCTAACCACCGCGGAGTACAGCGAGTGGGGAAACCCGGAAGCGCCAGAGATTGCCGCCCGCATCCGCGCTTACTCACCGATCGACAATATCCAGCCCCAGGCCTACCCTGCGCTGTGGATTGAAGGCAGTTGGTTTGACACCCGGGTTAGCTACTGGGAGCCTGCCAAGTTCTATGCCCAAGTGTCTCAACAGCAGCAAGGGTCAGCGCCAATTCTGATGCGTACCGATCTGAGCAGTGGCCACGGCGGCGCATCGGGCCGCTTCAAGGCCTGGCGCGATACTGCGCGGCAAGATGCCTTTATTCTATGGGCACTGGGTTTGGCCCCGCAAACGCAGCCAAATCCAGAGTAAAGCGCTCAAAGGCCTGTTGCGCCCCGGCAAGCACTGCAGGCCACGTAGATAGCGGGCAGTGGTACTCCGCAAAGTGCCAAAAAGCAGCCCACTGTTCGCCTGTTAAGGGATGGGCAGTGAGGAACTGCAAAGGCACCTGCCGCCCCAGCACGCTCTCGACGTGACGGGCAATCATCGCCCCGCCCAAACGTGAGCCTTCGAGCACATAGAGCATACCAACCGTGTTAGCCGGGCTTGTCGGCAGAGCCGCGAAGGGCACCGACGCCACCCTTTTACCCAATCGCTGAATATCTGCCTTCAGTAGCGGCTCACGCTGCATTAATCGGTAATCCATAGCGTGAGCCTGTAAGCCACTACTCAGCGCCTGCTCAAGGCTTGCGATGGGCGCATAAAGCGCGCTTAACGCTGTAGCATACTTTGCAACCGTTAATTCCCGACTAAGCAGCGGCTTCAGAGCGGGATGCTGATCCACTTGATGGTGAGCCACGCGCGTTTCACGCTTAAGCCATTCCCTCAGGGTGGGATTACTCATCCATCTTCCGGGCAAACGACTTAGCCTGTTGCAGTAGCGCGCGCAGTTTCAGCAGGTACATACGAGTATTCGCTGACCAGGGGCGGCTGTGGCCCATCCGCTGCTCGACCCAGGCTTCAAACGAACGCCGCGGTGCGATCCCGCGGCTACCGTCCCGGTAATCAACGGGTTTATCAGGGTTACCGCCCCAGGTAACTTCATAGAGGTGTTCAAGCCGACAAAGGTAAAGATTAACGCTATGGTACTGATCAAGGGGTAAATCACTTACCACTGCAACGCCGGCGATTTCACTCAGCGGCATATCGGGGCAGTCGCTTCGCAAGCTATCGCTTATCCATACCGACGACGTTTCAAACCGCGCCGCCTCCGCCACGACTTCAATTCCAGCCGCCGACAGCCCCTCTCCAGCATGATAAGTGTCGCCACCCACCTGCAGGATGGCGCCATCCGCTGCAAAGGAATCCATTAACCAGTGGCTTAATTCGGGCCAGGCGCTCGCTAACTCACCGTGGCGCATTAGCACGTCTTTAGCTTGGTCAAACTGGCGCTGCATGCCATCGAGCACCTGTAACCGTCTACGCGCTTTATAGTCGCGCAGACGTAGATTAAAGGCTTCTGAAAGCGCACTCATGGCCTGTAGTTGGCTAACCGTTAACTGCTTTGGTACCGCACTGTGGCAAGAAATCAGCGCATCAAGCGTCCCCGCCTGAGTAATGGGGAGAGAAATCGCTGCACCGACCCCCATATTGGCCATATATTCCAAATGAACAGGCGATACGCTGCGCAAATCAACCCATGAAAGATTGGGAATGGCGTTCCGCTCGCGGCCCACAACCGCCACAGGCTCAGCACTGCTATTGGGAATAGAGCGCCATGGATTCTTCATATACAGCTGGCGCGCTATCTGGGGGATATCGCTGGCCGGAAAACGTAAGCCTAAATAGCTGCCCGCTACCTCAGGCTGGCGCGCCTCCGCGGTGACTTCGCCGTCGCCCTCAGGCATAAAGCGGTAGTAGTGGATGCGGTCAAAACCGCTCAACGCCAATAGCGTGTCTAACAGCTGCTGGCACTGTGCTTCAAGCGCCTGGCGATTTTCAGGCACAGGATAAGCTTCTCCTTGCTTCGGCATGGGGTCGGCATGAGCATCAACCGGGTAAAGCTCAAATATCAGTTGTTCACCGTTATGGCTTATTACTACATCGAACTCTTGGGATCCGATATTGCTCTGGCCTGTATAACGCTCGCCTTCTGAAAGGGTTGGTGCCCGGCTATGCACCTCCTCAAGAAAGGCGGGCAGCGGTTGATCCAGTAGCGATTCAAGCCCTGCCTCCACACCGAGCCAATGCAGGATATTTTCAGACACATGGCTGATAGTGCCTTGAAGGTCACTCACCACGAGCACGCCGTGGGGCTGAATAGCACCGGAAAGATGCAGTTGCTCTTGCTCACACTGCTCAATAAACCCGCTTTGCATCGTCATGTCAGGCGTTCCTTCCCGTATCATCGTTGCTAAAAGGGGGAGCATAGCCCGCGGCTAGCACGGTAAACTCAGCCAGTGGTAGTGGTCGGGATAACAAATACCCTTGGACGTAATCACAGCCGTTGGCGGTCAACCAACTCAACTGGGAGTGGGTTTCCACGCCCTCTCCGACGGTGCGGATATTAAGTGCTTTGGCCATTCCTAAAATCGCCAGTGCAATCGCCTGGTCGCTCTCGTCTGCACTGTCAAGCCCGTCTACAAAGCTTTTGTCTATCTTAAGCTCGGCCAACGGCAGCCGTTTTAAATAGGCGAGCGATGAGTAGCCAGTGCCGAAATCATCCACCGCTAGTTTAATCCCCGCTTCACGCAGTTTTTCAATATTGCCCAATGCCGCACTTGAACGATCGACCAGGGTGCTTTCGGTAATCTCCACTTGAATCAACTCATGGGCAACCCGGTACTGTTTCAAACAAGCGAACAAATGAGAGATGAAACGCTCTTCCTGGAAACTGCGGGCAGA
This sequence comes from Halomonas sp. ISL-56, assembly GCF_018612805.1. Classification (NCBI taxonomy): domain Bacteria; kingdom Pseudomonadati; phylum Pseudomonadota; class Gammaproteobacteria; order Oceanospirillales; family Halomonadaceae; genus Halomonas; species Halomonas sp. ISL-56. The sequence continues at coordinate 47,818 of NZ_JAGGRO010000031.1, forward strand.
TACATTCATCGCCACCGGAGGTGGGCAGACCCCATCGGCCAGCCACTGAGCTAATTGAGTAATCAACAACAACGCAACATGCCGGTCAAGCTCTAAAATCAATCCAGTGGCTTCGGCAACGGGGATAAAATCAGCCGGACTGACCTCCCCCAGCACGGGGTCACTCCAACGCAGCAGCGCCTCGGCGCCGACTAAGCTATGGGGAGACGCGCTGGTAAATTTAGGCTGATACATTAGCCTTAAGCGGCCCTGCTCCATCCCTTCGCGCAGCGCGTGCTCAATGGCCACATCGCGCATCAAGCGCTCTTGTAGCTCGGGTTTGAACAGCTCAAACCGATCGCGACCGTTCTCTTTAGCACGGTACATCGCGGTATCCGCTGCTTTGGTTAGGCCAGCCACATCGTCGCCATCATCAGGGCAGAAGGCCAAGCCAACACTCGAGGTCACAAATAGCGAGTGACGACGAACATCAAAGGGCTTTGCCAGCGCCTCTACAATTCGCTTGGCTACCTGCTCGGCGCCTTCAATCGTGGTATCGGATATAATAATGGTAAATTCATCGCCCCCAAGGCGAGCCACGGTGTCCAACTCCCTCACTAGCTCACGCAGCCTGCCAGCCACTTGGATCAGTAACTCATCGCCCACATCGTGACCCAAAGTATCATTGATACTTTTAAAGTTATCCAGATCCAAAAACATCAGCGCACTGATTTGATTATTGCGCCGCGCGTGGGCAATGGCCACCTGAAGGCGATCTTGAAACAGTGTGCGGTTGGGTAACCCCGTCAAGGCATCATGGGTGGCGAGGTACTCTGCGTGCTGCTGTGACTCTTTAATGTGGGTAATATCTGAAAATACCGCTACATAGAGCATCTCTTCATGGCTGTCCGGCTCGATGCTGTTAAGCGTTAGCCACTGGGAAAATAGCGTGCCATCTTGACGATGGTTCCACACCTCTCCCTGCCAAAAACCATTCTGTTGAACCAGTTCCCAGACAATATGGCAGGTGCCCGGCGGCTCTAATTCCTGTCCATTCTCCTGGTCACTATAGAGCAGCGGGAGCGCAGGCGTGTTGAGCACCTGCTGGGTGGTAAACCCGGTAATCCGCGTAAAGGCAGCATTAACCGACTGCACATTGCCCAAGGCATTGATGACAACAATCGCCTCTCCCGCCTGCTCATAGACTTTGGCGGCCACCTGCATTTCCCTCTCAGCCTGTTTGCGAGCGGTTATATCTTCGGCTTCGGTCAGAATCAGATTGGGATGGCCTTGTTCATCGCGTAGTACCTGATGAACCGACGAAAAAATGCGCACGCCTCCTGCTGAACTAGTGAGCACGTGTTCCGCTTTTACCATACGCTGATAGCGCAGCGCCTCAAGATCGCTTGCCCATACGGAGCTAGCGTAGGGTTCAGGAAATACCTCAAACGGGTTACGGCCCACCAGCGCGTCTTGAGAGAGATCGAAGGTGTTTAAAAACTGGGGATTGGCAAAGGTGTAGCGACCATTGAGATCCTTGAGCGCCATCATCACCGTGCTATTTTCCATCAACGCATGCAACTGCGCCTGAGATTGACGTAGCTTGGCCTGCACGTGGCTAAGGTCAGTAATGTCCATCAGTGTCACAATCAGCAGCTCTACATTGCCCTCACGACTAACACCGGGGGTCAATACGCGCTGTAGCAACCTTCCATTGTCCTCGACCACGTCCTCTTCAGGCATCCCACTGGCCATGACACTGACTAGCTGCTCTTCAAGGTTGCTAAGCGCCGTAGGTAACGTTAACCCCGCCACATGACGCTGAAGAGCGGTCGGTCGGAAATTAAAATAGCGCGCCGCGGGTGCGTTATAGCGCTTTAGACAGAAGTCGGTATCAAACACCAGCAGTGGGAAATCAAGCGCGTCATAGAGATAGGTGTACTCTGCGTTGAGCCTAGTCAACTCGCCGGATTTTATATTCAGCTCTTCATTAAGGTTTATAAGTTCTTCGTTGGTCGCCTGAAGCTCTTCGTTGGCGGCCTCCATCTCTTCATTAGTGGCTTGAAGCTCCTCATTAGATGCTTGGGCCTCTTCATTGAGCGACTGCATCTCCTCGTTAGCCGTGGCCAGTTCTTCAATCAGTGCTTGAAGATGCTCACGGGTAGCCACCAGCTCATTTTCTAAGCTATTGCCTTGACCAGGCGGCAGTGGCTCCATCAGCCGTTCTAAGGAGCCATCGCTAGAAAACGAAGGCTCAACAAGCGGTTGGGGGGTGATCATCACCAGCACATGATAGTCGTCATCGCCCTCTGCGAGCGCCCGCACACTGAGCCGCCACCAGCGATCTTCAAAGCGTCGACGGCGCCCTAATTGTGGTTCTCGCTGTGTTTGAAACTGACGCAGCATCGCCATCAGCTCGCCACGGAAAGCAGGGCTAATCACATCACCGATACCCACCTGGCTGCGACTAGCAGTAAAGGGTAGAAACTTGGCTACTTCGCCCGCCGCATGCAGCACGCTCCCTTGCGCATCACACACTGCCACCGTCGCTTCCATATGGGCAACCAAGGCATCTAACAGCTGCTGCATATCACGATCCCGTCGACGCTGCAGAGGCGTCTCGCCAGCGCTTTGGGTGGTTCGTACAGCCACTTCGCGGCTCTCACCCTGTTTACTGAAAAGGCGCTCACGCCGATTAAGCGGGGTAAATAGGCTTTCGGTTTGGGCGATGCTTTCCGAGCGGCCCAGAAACAGTAACCCTTTAGCCGTTAACCCAAAATGGAAGCGCTGGAGAACACGCGCCTGCAATTCGTTATTAAAGTAGATAAGTACATTACGGCAAGAAACCAGATTCAAACGTAAAAACGGTGGGTCATCGACCAAATTGTGTTTGGCAAACACCACCATATCGCGCAATTCTTTGCTCACTTCAAAGGTCTGCTCTGTCGCAATGAAATAGCGTTCGACCCACTCAGGGGGCAGTGCTTCCAAGGCAGCGCCAATATAGTTTCCCCGTCGGGCGACTTCCAAGGCATCGTCATCAATATCTGTGGCGAATATCTGCACGACCCGACTGGCATCGCCGTGGCGTCGCTTCGCCTCGGCAATCATCAGGGCAATGGAGTAAGCCTCTTCTCCGGTCGCGCAGCCTGCTACCCATATCCGGATCGGCTCACGTTCAGCATCCTCAATCAGGCTGCTAATAGCACTGTCCAGAGCATCAAATGCCGACTTATCGCGCACAAACGCCGTTACCGAAATTAAAATATCACGGCCCAACAGCTCTAACTCAGCCGGACTTGACTCCACTAACGCTAAATACTGCTGCATGTCAGCCATATTGGTGGCTATCAGCCGACGCCGTATTCGCCTACTCAGCGCGCTTTTTTTGTAACCGGAAAAATCGAGTTGGCGATGCTCTCTCAGTAGTGACAGTAAACGCTCTGGCACGGCTGCCTGGCTACTTTCATGGTTTGCATGCACCTGGACAAGCTCGGCTAAGCGCGGCGCCATTGCCTCAGCACCCAATACATAGTCAATCACACCGGCGTTTAACGCCGACTGCGGCATGCCGCTGTATTTAGCACTGGCCGGCGTTTGCACCATGGTGATACCGCCAGCCGCCATAATGGCTCGCAGCCCAGCTGTACCATCATAGCCGGTGCCGGATAGCACGATCCCCACCGCCGCCTCGTGGGCATCCGCCGCCAAAGAGATAAAAAAATCGTTGATACAGGGCTTAGGTACTACATGCGGCTCAATGGGCGTGGCATAAAAAATACCGTCTTCAATCAAGGCGCTGGTATTAGCCGGCACCACGTAAATCACCCCGGCTTCCGGGATTTGATTATCTTCAAAATGCCGCACCCGAAGGCGGGTCTCACGACTTAAGATATCCACCAGCATGCTTTTATGGGTTGGCGATACGTGCTGCAACACGACATAGGCCAGCGACATATCAGGATCGAGCGGTTTAATTAGCTTAGCAATGGCTTCTAATCCGCCAGCAGAAGCGCCGATACCCACCACAAGAGGAGGAGCTAAAGGGGGAGTAGCAGCGGTCATAGCAGTCCTTTACTAAACGGTATAGTCGCTAGCAGTCTACACGCCTTGCCAGGCAAAGCGACTTTTCAAGCGAGGGAAATAGGTCAATAAACTCCTGACTTATAATGCAGCAATGGCATAGGCTACCACCTGCCTTTACCTGAAGCCTCTGAACCTGCTAATGGTCTAGTTCTGATTAATAATTTTGCTACATTTAACCTATGAGATGATGGCATCCTGGCAGTGTCGGGTAAGGTTGAACTGCCGTATCACCCATAAGGAACGATGCATAGTCGACGTTTATAACGATTGAAGCGCATATTTTACAAAAAACCATATGCTCCTTTATGCCTAGAAAAGGCTTGTCAACTTAATCTCAAAACACAAAAAAATATTAAATACATAGGCTTAATAAATTAATAGGCGCTAACGAAGGGGTATTTCCTCTTTGCGTTGATGATATCCCCTGGTGAGCTATTGGTTTCTAAAGGTACCTTATGTAAACAGCCGTCAATACACCCTTCACTGGATGCATACATAATAGCTAATGGACGTTAATAATCGCGAACTTGCACTTCAAGCGGGCTTACTTATGCTGCTGGTGTCCACCATTGTGATTGGTGCAGGTGGCTTTTTGCTGGGCTTTTTTCCTGACGTTCACCAGCCTCAATCGCTCGCTCTGCTACCCGATAGCGCGCTGGTGATTTTATTGTGTGGACTAGGCCTCAGCGCAGTGATGGCTGGCTTTGAACGTTTTCGCAAAGCAACCTCCATCGCACTCGCCGCGGTTGCCTGCTATACATTGGTACACAATGCCCTAGACCCTTCATATCGCGCAGCCTCCTTGCTGAGTGGTCATCAACGCCTGCCTAGTCAAGCCGCCCCGATATTACTTATGGCTGCATTTTGTCTCTGGGTAGGCCCTCAAGGACGTTGGCAGCGCCGTATTTGGCAACTCGGTGGGCTATTTTTATGGATGGTTGGCTGTATTACTTTAGCGGCCCATCATGGGTGGCCCGTGCCCGCCTGGTTACCCCGCGCCAGCGCATTGATCCCCGGCCTGATCGGCTTTTTATTTGGCATTGCCATGATGATGGTGAGCCTGCATGTTCCTCACTTGAAAACATCCTTAAGCAGTGCCGCTGTATTGGCAGGAATCCTTGGGGTTAGCCTGAGCATGGGAGGCTGGTTTTTAGTCAGCTGGAACCAGCATGAAGACATGCATCGAAACGCACAGCAAAACCTGGAAGGTATTGCGGTCAATATTGATCAAATGCTGACGTCGCGGGCAATCGTACTAGAGCGCTTAACAGAACGGTGGCGCCAGGTCTTTGCCGACCCCACATCGCGAAACCGGGAGGTTGAGCGCTACTGGACAGATTATCCAAGCATATTAGCCATTGCGTACTTTAATCCTACGGCCAATGATCTATGGCGCCGTTCTCGCCATGACAGTGCTCTACTTTGGCTTGATGAGCAGTTGAGCACATTAGCAACATTGACTTGGCTTAATCAGCAGCGAAATGTCATCCAGTGGTCGTTTCCCGACTATGAACGCCCTACGCTAGCGCTGCTCTCTGTCAAGCAGCCAGAGCAGCCCTATCAGCTCGTGGCTGCCATCGACTTAGCGCTACTTATCAAGCGGGAAATCAGTGTGGTTAATAGCACTTATTCGCTGCATATAACCCATTCCAACGGCTCCCTCATTCATGAAGGGAATGGCCTATTACAAGCCTCTTTCCTCGGGCCACAGCCGCCAATGCTCGCTGAGCATACAATGGTGCTACCGGGAGGAACGATCATCAATTTGGCTCTCTCGGAACTCCCCAACCCGCCCATAAAACTAGCTCACTTTATAGCCGCTGGGGTGGGGCTTTCAGGGCTGCTGCTCACTTACCAGCTGGTTTTCAGCTTTGCCTTGATATCTGCCCGGGCTCAACGCACGCGTGAACTTTCGAAAGCAAAAAAGACCCTGCAGGATAGCGAACAACGGTTTCGCTCGCTGTTTACACAAAACCCTGATGCGGTGTTTTCGCTAGATTTGAGCGGTTATCATTTAAGCGTCAATCGATCCATGCTCACCCTTCTTGAAACTAACGAAACACAGATTCTTGGTCGTCATTGGAAAGACTTTGTCGCCCCTGAACATCACCCCATCGTGGATGCCGCCTTCCAACAAGCATTATTAGGTATTGCCCAGCGCTTTGACTTAGAGGTCATCAACCAACAGGGCAACGCACACCAGTTAGATGTGTCGTTTTTACCGACCGTGGTAATGGATCAAGTCGTAGGCGTTTACGGAATTGCCAAAGAGATGACTGCGCTGCGCCAAAAGGAGTCTCAGCTACGTATCTATCAACGCAGTTTGGAAGCCAGTAGCAACGGCATTTTAATTTGTGAGGCTCAGCAAACGGATTACCCCATTCTTTATGTAAACTCTGCCTTTGTGAACATGACAGGCTATACGCTTGAAGAAGCACAAGGTCGCAGCTGGCGTTTTTTACAGGGCCCAGATACCGACCCACAGCAAATTGCTGATATACAGCATGCCCTTGAGCAGCAACACGATATCACCATGACCCTCCGCAACTATCGTAAAAACGGTCAAGCATTCTGGAACAACTTATTTCTCTCTCCAGTGCGAAGTCCTGAAGGCCAAGTAACGCACTTTGTCGGCAGCATAAACGATATCTCTGAGCGCCGGGATCATGAGAACGCACTCGCTTTTCATGCTACCCACGATGTGCTAACAGGCCTTGGCAATCGCGCTCTGTTTGAAGATCATTTGCGCCATGACGTCGAACTTGCACGGCGTCATAAGCAGCAGCTAGCGGTACTGTTTATTGACCTGGATGAATTCAAACCGATCAACGATACGCTCGGGCATGGCATTGGCGACCAAGTGCTTATCAACGTTGCCAGGCGGCTTGAGCAAGCCATCAGGCCTTCCGATACCCTGTGTCGTTTCGGGGGCGATGAGTTTGTATTGCTATTACCGGATCTTGAAAGCCCCCAGCAAGCAGAAGAAATTGCCGAGCGCCTGCTCGAAGCGCTTGCTCTGCCTTACCGCATTGAGCGCCACGAACTCTACCTTTCGGCGAGCATTGGTATTGCGCTTAATGACAAACATCTGACGCAACCTGAAGAGTTACTCCAGCAAGCTGATATGGCGATGTATAAGGCCAAGCAGCAAGGTCGCAACGCCTTGCAAACCTTCACTCAGGATATTAATCAAAAGCTCACGCAACGAGTGACGCTAAGAAACGATTTGCAGGAAGCCATTCTAAATGAACAGTTTGAGCTGCATTACCAACCATTGTTAGCAATCGATGGAAACGTTCAGGGCTTTGAAGCACTGGTACGTTGGAATCATCCGGTCAAAGGCGCGATCTCACCAGATCTATTTATACCCATTGCAGAAGAGACAGGGCAAATTATCGCCTTAAGCCAATGGGTGATTGAGCGCGCCGCACGGGATTTTCTCATTCTTCAGCCGCAGCTTCCCAGCCACTGCCGTATTTCGGTCAACCTTTCGCCGATGCAGTTTCACCGGCCAAGTTTTTTAAGCTCGCTCAGCACCACGCTTGCAGCCACTGGGCTCAGCGCAACGTCGCTAGAACTTGAGTTAACCGAAGGCATATTGATGAACGATACCGACGCTGCGATTGCTAGGCTGCATGCGCTGCGCGAGATGGGGATCAGTGTTGCGATTGATGATTTCGGTACTGGTTTTTCAAGCCTGAGCTACTTACGCCACTTACCCGTTGATAAGGTAAAAATTGACCGCAGCTTTATCAACAATATTGCCAACAACAGCAAGGATGCCGCCATCGTGCAAGGCATAGTTGCCCTTGCGCACCATCTAGAACTGATGGTGGTAGCCGAGGGAGTAGAGACGTCACAACAGCACCAACAGTTGGTGGCCTTGAAGTGCGATATTTTTCAGGGCTACCTGTTCGCTCGCCCCATGCCCTTCGAGGCGCTATGCAATTGGTTAACGGCAAGGCGGGGCTCAGTCACATCGGCAGTACAGCAATAATATGCGACTCTAGTTGCTGCTCTGGCACCTCATCCTGGGACACCGCAAAGCTGCGCACACTGACCCCTTTGCGGTGAACCCGCTCGGCGTCATTGCTTAACAGCGGATGCCAACCCGCCAGCTTGCGCCCTTCCGCCACCCGCCGGTAGCCACAGCTCTGTGGTAACCAGGTAAACTCTTTAACCAACGCAGGCGTCAGCTGAGTACAGTCGGGCACAGTGTCAAAACGGTTGGCATAATCGCTACACTGACAGCTGTGGATATCCAGCAGGCGACAGGCTACATTCAACACCGCCAACTCCTGGGTATCCTCATCGTGCAACTTCAGCAGGCAGCACTGCCCACAGCCGTCGCATAGCGCTTCCCACTCCTGGGGCGTTAGCTCTTCAAGGGTAAAGCGCTCCCAAAAACGTTCGCGCATCGCGGTTTCCATCTTCGCCTGCCTCATTGTCACGGAAAAATTCTTTATTATGGGGATGTATCTTGGTGGCTTAACTCGGCTAATAGCGCGGGCCATAGTGTCCGGAAATCGCTCTCTAACGCTTGATAATCATCGTACAGCCAAGGCACTAAAGCAGCCAACTGATTGGGGCCAGATAAACGCCGGCCAATTCCTGCGATCGCCCGACAGGTAAAGGAAAAGTCCGCATAGCTTCTTAGCCAGTCGCGCTCGACGAGAATCGGCATCATACCTGCCAGCCGGTTCGGCGCGGGCCGTGCGGAGAGTAGCCGATAACAACGCTCAACAATCGCCTCTTGATCCGCCATCCCTGCAGTATCCCGGGCTAGAAAATGATCCCACACCATATCCAGCGCTATACCCGCATAGCGACGCTGACCAGCTGGCGCACGCCGCCGTGCATCAATGACGCTAGGATGGCTATCTACCCAGGCATCCACCCGGCGGTGATGGCGAATACCCAGCGCAATGGCGCTAGGCCAGGCGCTTAAATCGCGACCCTTAACCCCATCGGCAATTAAATTGCCGTAGAGAAAATCATCGCTACCAGCACTCACCAACCAGGCATGGGCAAGAAAGTTCATAGCCGGCTATGGTGACGCTTTATTAGCGCGTGAAGCAACGTGGGCGCGATGCACGTCGAGCAAATAGGCCTCTTTAGGCGGTGGCATTTGCAAATAGAACCCTTTATCTTTAATGCCTTCCACTACGTCTACTGCATTCACCCGCGACAATTTCTTGTCAGCGGTCAACAGCATAGTAAACACCGGCACCGGCTTGCCGAAGGTTTCCAGCAGTTGCTCTGGGACATCGGCCAACCCTTGACGCTTATCGACGTATAAATACATTTCATCTTTACGCGAGCTTTTAAAAACCTCGCAAATCAGTTTGTCGCTCATGCTGTTCGCTCCTCAAGAGCCTTGGCTAACGCGGTATTCAAATACTCGCCCCGCCAACCGCTCGGCCAGCTGTAAGGTTCCCCCGCCAAGTCCTGCATCACCAGTGTTTCAATATCGCGGCGGCGCATGAGCATTTCTGGCGCCACCCCTAAGTCATTGGCTTTGTCGGTTACCGCCTTCTTGAGCGCTTTAAAACGCGACTTGAATGTCGGGTGCATGGGGTCTGGCCAACGCTTGGGTAGTCCCGCTTCATCGCAGTGCAGGGCTTGTTTAACCATCGCCAGCAGTGCATCGCCCTCTTTTTTGATTAGCATCGGTTTAACGCCTTCCACCTCTGCGAGTTCGAAGCGATTACTGGGCATCTTTTCGGCGATCGCAAACAGCAGTTTGTCACTAATCAACCAATTACGCGGCAAGTTGCGACGGCGAGTTTCGCCTTCACGCCACGTAGTCATCAGCCGATACGCTTCCATTTGACGGGGAGTGAGGCGCCATAGTTGACGTTGGCGGGTATACCACTGTTGATCGTTATCAACACTGCGCCCGGCCTGTTCGATTAGGTTAGCGCACTCATCGTCTACCCACTCGCGGCGCCCAAGCATGGCAAGCTTTTCAGCCTGTAGCGTCCAGACTTTGAGTAAATAGATAACGTCCAGCGCGGCGTAATGGCACTGCGCTGGCGACAGCGGGCGCACTAGCCAGTTTGAACGAGTTTCCTCTTTAGGCAGGGTTTCACCCACCCAAAATTCGACCAGCTTTTGATACCCCATGCCTGGGTTTTCGCCCAAGAACCCCTGTACCACCTGGGTGTCGATTAACGGCTCAGGCAGTACCCCCGCCCAGTGCTGAAAGACTTCCAGGTCTTCGCTACAGGAATGCAGTAACTTGATGGCACTATTTTGCAGCAGGGCGCGGAATTTATCGGTACACGGGACGGCCACTGGATCAATCAGATAAGCCTCTTCACCGGCGGTAAATTGAATCAACGCAGGGACTGGAAAAAAGGTGTTCTCTCGGAAAAACTCGGTATCCAGTGCAATTACAGAGGCATCGGCAACTTGCTCGCACGCTGTATCAAGCGCATCTGGGGTATCAAGCCATTGAAAAGAGGGAGTAAGAGAGGACAAAAGCATTCTTCCAAGTTGGCGCAAACGCTTTAGCGCTTGCGTTTTAGGTAGGCTTATTCGCTGGCAAACGGCAGACGCCCATTAAAGGCACGACTCAAGGTACCGCCATCAACGTATTCCAGCTCACCACCCATGGGCACGCCATAGGCAAGCCGAGAAAGTTTGACGCCATGTTCGGATAGCAGCGCAGCAATATAGTGGGCAGTGGCTTCACCCTCGATGGTAGGGTTAGTCGCCAACACCACCTCTTCAATGAGCCCTTCTGCAACACGCGCTTCCAGCAAGTCTAAACCAATCGACTCTGGCCCCACGCCGTCTAACGGCGAAAGGTGGCCGTGAAGCACAAAGTAGCGGCCTTTAAAGCCACCGGCTTCTTCAATCGCCAGTTGATCGGCAGGCGACTCTACCACGCAAAGCAGCGCGTCATCACGACGCGGGCTTTCGCACAGCATGCAAATATCAGCCTCGGTGAGCGTGCGGCAACGTTGGCAATAACCGACTTCTTCGATCGCCTGTTGAATAATCGCAGCAAGTCGCTGCCCACCTGGCCGTTCGCGCTCAAGTAGATGCATTGCCATACGCTGGGCCGTTTTAGGCCCAACGCCTGGCAGTATGCGAAAAGCATCCATTAACTGCTCAACGAGAGGAGAAAAGCGCATTGCTTAGAACGGCATCTTAAAGCCGGGGGGAAGGTTCAAGCCCGCCGTTGCTTCTTCCATCTTCTGCTTAGAGCTAACTTCCAACTTGCGTACTGCGTCGTTGACCGCCGCTGCTAACAAATCTTCCAGCAACTCTTTGTCCTCTTCCATGACGCTGGGGTCAATGGACACGTTGGAAACGTCGTGGCGACCGTTCATGGTAACCTTAACCATTCCGGCACCCGCCTCGCCCTGCACTTCGGTATTAGCGACTTCTTCTTGGGCGCGCTGCATTTTTTCCTGCATCTCTTGGGCTTGTTGCATCAAATTGCCCATTCCACCTTTAAACATGGCCTTATCTCCAACGTAAGTAGTTAAACTGTTAATAAAACGTTCTAGTTAAAAAAGTTGCTGTCTCGGCTGAATTAAAAGCGTTTAGCGTGCCGCGTCGGCAGGCTTTACGCTGGATTCTATCAGCTTTGCACCAAATGCCTGCTGTAACTTCTGTACATGGGGGTCGTGATTGAGTAGATCAACCGCCTGGGCGTGACGCTCTTTATTAAGGCGCTCTTCGCGCTGCCGGGGTGTTTCCATGCTAGTAGACAACTCGGCCACGTAAAACGCTATGCGCCGGGGCATGCCCTGCTCTTTCAGCGCCCGTTCGATGCGCGTTTGGTGCACCTCCGCCTGCATGGCCTCTTGACTGGGGTCTAGGCGAAGCGTCAGCAGCGTGCCGTCGTCACCCTCGACCAAACAATTGCCCGCCAGGTTACGAGTTAAGCCACCCAAGCCCAGGGAGTCAAAGCACTCCAACCACTTAGTATTATCCAACTTGCCTGGCAGGGTTTGAGAAACGGTTTCAGAAACGACTTTAGGAACAGTCTCTGGAATGGTTTCTGGAATGGCTTCTGGCCGGGTTTCTGGAATGGCTTCAGAAAGTGCCTCTGGTTGAGCTGTGGGTGGCTCAGCCGTGGTGGGCTCCAAGGCCTCGGGCTCAGAGGCGGGGCCGGGCGTTAAGGTTGGCTCTGGTTCAGCAGCATGTTCCGGCTCAGCCATCGCCGCTGGCTCTGCGGTTTGCTGGGCAGCTTCATTCTCTATCACTGCTGCATCAGCTTCGACTGTCCATGGGGGTGGCTCTTGCAGCGGCGGCTCCTCTTCAGCGGAAGGCACGGACGTTTGAAGCTGAGTCTCCGCCAGCGGCTTTGACTGAGACTCTGGTTGAGCGCCTGAACGGGCTTCAGCTTCTGCCGCAGGCTGCGACTCGCGTGATGCTGTCTCTACCACTGACGCTTGAGCACTCACATCAGTCGCAGTTGCCTCTGAAGGCTCCCGGCGGAGAGGTAGAGGAGTACGTGGAGGCTTCGGCACGCCTTGAGGGCGAAACGCCAGCATGCGTAGCAGCGTCATCTCTAACGCGCTACGCAGATCAGGGGCATGCACCATGTCCCCGCGACCCTGAATACCAATCTGGTAATAGAGCTGAACATCTTCAGCGGTGAAACGGCTTGCCAACTGCAGGATAACGTCACGATCACCGTGGCTGTTATCTACGGCGTCAGGCACCATTTGTGCCACCGCCAAACGGTGCAACATGCTTGATAGCTCATCCAGCACCGCGGCAAAATCCGGGCCTTGCTCAGCTAACTGAGCGACTTCGGCTAACAGCCGCTGCACATCTACATCGGCCAGGGCCTCTGCCAAACCGAGAATATGGCGATGATCCAAGGTGCCTAGCATGGCAGCCACATCCGCATGACGGACGGCTCCCTGACCAAATGCAATGGCTTGGTCGGTTAGGCTCATGGCATCGCGCATTGAGCCTTCCGCTGCTTTACCCAGCAGCCACAAGGCACTCTCATCAAAGGCGACGCCCTCTTCACCCAGCACATAGGTAAGGTGCTCAACCACACGCTCTGGCGGCATATGTTTGAGGGTAAATTGGAGGCAGCGCGAGAGCACCGTCGGCGGCAGTTTTTGCGGGTCGGTGGTCGCCAGCAAAAATTTAACGTGGGGAGGCGGCTCTTCCAGCGTTTTCAGCAGCGCATTGAAACTGCTAGTGGAGAGCATGTGCACCTCATCAATCAGGTACACCTTATAACGCCCTTGGGTAGGCGCGTACTGAACGTTATCCAGCAGTTCCCGGGTATCTTCTACTTTGGTTCTTGACGCCGCATCTACCTCAATAAGATCAACAAAACGCCCTTCATCGATTGCTTGACAGCTATCGCACTGTCCACACGGGGTAGAGGTAACGCCTTCATCACCACGACCATTGGCCGTGCAATTCAAACACTTGGCAAGAATACGCGCTAATGTGGTTTTACCCACGCCGCGGGTACCCGTAAATAGGTAGGCGTGGTGCAGACGGCCCTGATCAAGGGCATTGACCAAGGCGCGCTGAACATGGGCCTGGCCCACGAGTTCGTGGAATGTGCGAGGCCGCCACTTGCGGGCCAGAACCTGATAACTCATGAAGCTGTACTTCCTTCGGCGGGCAGACTTGTCTCGCGCTGGAGCCAGCGCGAGACAAGTGCCACGATGCATAACAAAGACGATGCGATAACAAACGCCATTCTAGCGGTTGCACCGCAGCCCGCCAACCGCCAGAAACAGGCGGAATATTCGACAACGCTTAGGCGTTACCACCACTTTCCGCCGCACCGGCACGCTCAGCAGCAGCTTTTACCAGCTTTTCCAACTCCCCGTTTTGGTGCATTTCAACCACGATATCGCAGCCACCCACCAGTTCACCTTCTACCCACAGCTGCGGGAAGGTGGGCCAGTTAGCAATCTTAGGCAGTTCAGCGCGAATATCAGGGTTATCCAGGACGTTAACGAACGCAAAGCGCTCGCCGCAGCTCATCAACGCCTGAACGGTCTGGGCAGAAAATCCACACTGGGGCAGTTGGGGCGAACCTTTCATGTAAATCAGAATCGGGTTTTCGCTAATTTGACGCTGAATGTTTTCGGCAGTCGTGCTCATACTATTCTCCTCCATACTATTCTCCTTGCTTATCAATGACCGATGCTCTCTCACTCATTTACTTGGCTCGGCCCTAGCCCTTGAACCTAGCTCGTGAACCTAGCCCTTGTAATGAGGACTTGAGACTAGTACTTAATATGGTTCTTAAGACCAGTACCTGAGTAGAGCGCTCGGTTTTAACGTGTAAAGGGCATTCTACGCATGCCGTCCGCGTTGCGCATCCCCTGCAGCATCGCTAGGATAGTGTTTTTGCGCGGAGAGAAGCTCTTATGGCGACACGCCATTTCCTGACCTTGCTAGATTTGACCCCGGATGAACTGGACTATTTGATCCAGCGCGCCATTACGATCAAAACCAATCTCAAAGCCCAAGGTCCTGTTTATACACCATTACCTAACCGCACCCTGGCGATGATCTTTGAAAAATCATCGACACGTACGCGGGTTTCGTTTGAAACGGGAATGGCACAGTTTGGCGGCCACGCACTCTTCCTCTCCCCCCGCGATACTCAGCTAGGCCGGGGCGAGCCAATTGAAGACACCGCTCGCGTACTGTCTGAAATGGTCGATGCGGTAATGATTCGTACCTTCTCTCACGCGGGGCTAGAAACTTACGCCAGCGCCAGCAGCGTACCGGTGATTAACGCCTTGAGCGATGACTATCACCCCTGCCAACTACTTGCCGACGTAATGACTTGGACTGAACTACGCGGCAGTGTAAAAGGACGCACAGCGGTGTGGATTGGCGATGGCAACAACATGTGCCATTCATGGATAAATGCCGCTCGACAGTTCGGTTTTCATCTGCGCATTTGCTGCCCGAAAGGCTACGAGCCTCGTGCCGATATTATGGCAGCCGCTGGCGATCAAGTAACGCTACTACACGACCCCCAGGAAGCGGTAAAGCAGGTCGACCTGATCACTACCGACGTTTGGGCTTCTATGGGCCAGGAAGAGGAGCAGGCAAAACGTGAGGCCGACTTCGCCGGGTTCCAAGTGACAGAAGCCATGCTCGATCAGGCTAATCAAGACGTACTCTTCCTGCACTGCCTACCCGCACATCGCGGCGAAGAAATCAGTCACACCCTGCTTGACGACCCCCGCGCAGTAGTTTGGCAGGAAGCAGGGAATCGCCTGCATGCCCAAAAAGCACTGATTGAATTTTTACTACTAGGAAAAGTCGCTGACTAATCGTTTTTTTCAATAAAAAAAGCCTCGTCTGAATAACGAGGCTTTTTTCTAGAATTTCGGTAAAGATTGTTTTGGCAGGGATTAACTTGGTGGAGCCTAGCGGGATCGAACCGCTGACCTCAACACTGCCAGTGTTGCGCTCTCCCAGCTGAGCTAAGGCCCCACATGCTATCCTTCAACAGCGAGGCGAATACTACGTTGTACCTTTGTCCTGGTCAAGTATTCACATCATCCGCGGCTAACTAATTCTCCTTTGTCGTTAGCTGTGGCACTCTATGCATTAGAGTACAAGGCCAACGCCTGAGCCCATGATGTTTCCATGCAGGAGCCTGTCCATTGATCACTGTACTTATCGCCGATGATCATCACCTAGTTAGAACTAGCATCGCTCACCTGCTAAACGAAGAGCGTGACATTAAAATTGTGGGCGAGGTCGACGACGGTGAAAGTGCCGTGACCCAGTGCCGTCATTTAAAACCCGACATCGTGCTGATGGACATTCGCATGCCAGGCATTGGCGGGCTTGAGGCCACTCGGCGTATTCACCGAAATATGAAAGACGTCAAGGTTTTGATCTTAACTGCACATATGGAAGACAGCGTACTGCGTCGCATGCTGGAAGCCGGCGCCTCAGGCTTTTTGAGCAAAGGCGCAGATGCAACAGAAATGACCGATGCCATCCGCCAAGTCTTCCACGGCCGACGCTATGTAAGTCAACAAATTGCCCAACGGCTGGCCATGTCACATTTTACCGATGAGGATAATCCGTTTAGCCATCTCTCCCACCGTGAGCTACAGATCGCCCTTATGATTGTGAACTGCCAGCGCGTACAAGATATCTCCGATCGTCTGCATCTAAGCCCTAAAACGGTCAATACCTACCGTTATCGACTGTTTGATAAACTACCGGTAGCCACCGACGTCGAGCTGACTCATCTAGCGCTCCGCCACGGGCTGGTAGAGGGGTTTGACGCGACTCAAATATAACCCCACCCTCCCCTGCTGTTATCGGGTATCGACACGCTGCTATGACCTTTGATTCAAAACAGTTCTTAAGCTCGGTAAGCTCCTCACCGGGGGTTTATCGGATGCTTGATGAGCAAAGCAACACCCTCTATGTGGGCAAAGCCAAGCGCTTAAAAACGCGCCTTACCAGCTATTTTCGTGGTCAGTTGAACACCAAAACCCAGGCCATGGTGGGGCGTATCGCTGACGTTCAAGTCACCGTCACGCGTACCGAAACCGAAGCGCTGCTGCTCGAACAAACGCTGATTAAACAACTGCGTCCGCCCTACAATATTTTGCTGCGCGACGATAAGTCCTATCCGTTTGTATTTGTCACTGACCGCCATCCCTACCCGGCCCTTGAGTACAAACGCGCCCGGCAACGCAGCGACGATGGACGCTACTTAGGCCCCTACCCCAGCAGCGGCGCTGTGCGCGAAAGCCTGGCACTGATGCAAAAGATATTTCATATTCGCAACTGCGAAGACAGCGTGTTTGCCCACCGCTCGCGCCCCTGCTTGCAATATCAGATACAGCGCTGTAGCGCCCCCTGCGTCGACTATATTTCCGCCGAAGACTACCGCCGGGATCTCGAACACGCGGTAATGTGCCTTGAAGGTAAAAGTGAGCGTGTTACACAAGAATTAATGGAAGCAATGGAAACCGCTAGCCAGGCGCTTAACTTTGAAGAGGCCGCTCGCCTGCGTGATCAGGTTCAACAGTTGCGACAGCTTCAGCAGCGTCAGTTTGTCGACACCGGCGGCGGAGATGCCGATATTTTCGCCCTCGCCCAGCGCCCCGGAGCGCTTGGCGTTTCAGTGCTAAGCGTCCGCGACGGCCGGCTGCTGGGGGCGCGCCATCACACGCCCAAAAACGACCTGGATCTGCCGCTAGAGACACTGCTCACCGAAGTAGTTAGCCAATACTATTTTGGTCAACCGCACAACGTGCCCAGCGAAGTAATTACTAGCCATCCACTCGACGATAGCGACCTGATTGCCGAGGCACTAACCCAGCAGGCAGGCAAGCGCATTCGCGTTACCAGCCAAGTACGCGGTCACCGCGCCCAGTGGCAACAGCTCGCCATTACCAACGCCGAGCAACAGTTGGCCTCGCAACTGGCTAATCAAACCCAGCTTACCCAGCGCTTTACCGCCCTGCAGAAAGCGTTGGGCTTAGCAGAAACGCCGCAACGCTTGGAGTGTTTCGACATTAGCCATAGTCACGGAGAGGCAACCGTTGCCTCCTGTGTCGTATTTGATCATCAAGGCCCCCGTAAAAGCGACTACCGCCACTTCCGCATTGAGGGGGTAGCCGCCGGCGACGACTACGCCGCTATGCAACAAGCCCTGACACGGCGTCTTAAGCGAGTAAAAAGTGGCGAAGCGATTGCCCCCGACATTTTGATCGTCGACGGCGGCAAGGGGCAGCTCAATATGGCCCGCGAGGTGTTTAAACAACTCGACATCACCAACATAATGTTATTGGGCGTCGCCAAAGGCATTACGCGCAAGGCGGGGCTTGAAAGCCTGTTTGTGGAAACCGCTGACAACCCGCTCGACCTGGATCCGGCCTCCCCCGCTTTACACCTGATACAGCATATTCGCGATGAATCACACCGTTTTGCCATTGCTGGCCACCGCGCTCAGCGCGATAAAGCGCGACGCACCTCCACCTTGCAGGACATCCCCGGCATTGGCCCTAAACGTCGGCGCGAGTTACTGCGTTTTTTTGGCGGCCTTCAAGGGGTGCAAAAGGCCAGCCGCGATGAGTTAGCCCGGGTACCGGGCATTAATGCGTCGTTAGCAGAAAGTATTTATCGGGCACTCAACGGATAAACGCCCGTTTGGCATGGATGCTATCGACCAAGGGGGATAGAATGAGCCCCAGACACTTCGAATCCTCTGATTTTCCGGCAAGGATCGCACCCTGCGATGAACATACCCAATATATTGACACTGGCGAGAATCGCCTTTATTCCACTGCTGGTGGTGCTGTTTTATCTACCCTTCAGCTGGAGCATGCCCGTGGCGGCGGGCCTGTTTGGATTGGCCTCCATCACTGACTGGCTGGACGGCTATTTGGCGCGTCGCTGGAACCAGTCAACGCCTTTTGGCGCCTTTTTAGACCCAGTAGCCGATAAACTCATGGTGGTCGTGGCCCTGGCGTTATTAATCGAGCTTTATGACACCCTGGTGCTAACACTTCCAGCGCTGGTCATTATTGGCCGTGAAATTGTCATTTCGGCGCTGCGCGAATGGATGGCTGAAATGGGCAAACGTGGCATGGTGGCGGTTTCCTGGGTAGGCAAGTTGAAAACGACACTGCAAATGGTGTCGCTGCTAATCTTGCTGGCACTTCCGCCGACCCATGAATTTGCACTGCTGGGCGTTGTAGTGCTGTATAGCGCCGCTATCCTGACGTTGTGGTCGATGATCCAGTACCTGAAAGCCGCCTGGCCGCACCTTAGCCGCTCTATGTAAGCTGCTGATAAGACAATAAGGAGCGCGCATTAATTGATTGACAACTTGGCGGTGATCCGTATAATTCGCCCTCGAGTCAAGCGGGAATAGCTCAGTGGTAGAGCATCGCCTTGCCAAGGCGAGGGTCGGGAGTTCGAATCTCCTTTCCCGCTCCATTTTGGATGTGTGGTAAAAGATATTGACAAGGCGAGTGTCGTGATCTGGTGCGCCAGCCCGGTCAAATCTCATTTCCCGCTCCAACGACTTTTGAGGCTGGATGGCAGAGTGGTTATGCAGCGGACTGCAACTCCGTGTACGCCGGTTCGATTCCGACTCCAGCCTCCATATTTGTGTAGCAGTGATGTTTTAAGTAGCACGAAACAGCATTGCAGTATGATTGTTTGTAATGTCTAGCCCGGATGGCGAAATCGGTAGACGCAAGAGACTTAAAATCTCTCGGGGGCAACCCCGTGCCGGTTCAAGTCCGGCTCCGGGCACCATTTTACAAACTAGATTACTCCCTTCCAGTTTCCCCCATATTCGTTTATTTTCATTTTACTCATTTTTATACGCTGCTCTAAGCTGCGCTTATTCTTGCGTTCAAACATCCCGTATTTCTTATCCGAAAACATCGCTAAACGCGAATTGCCACGCTATGATGCCTGCCTCCTAACCAGTTGCTATCGGCAACGCTAGCAACATTCAGGGTTTGCAATAATTCGGTCAGTATCAAGAGGGAGCGGGCACTATGAGTACGCCAACATCCGATGTACTTATCATTGGCGGCGGCGTCGCTGGGTTAACCCTTGCCTTGGAAGTGGCTGATCACAGGTCAGTAACGCTGGTGCGCCCCGCTCAAGATGACCAAGGCGCTAGCCGCTGGGCCCAAGGCGGCATTGCTGCCGTGCTCTCGCCGGATGACGATCTCGACGCGCATATCAACGATACCCTTATTGCTGGCGATGGGCTGTGTGATATCGAGGCCGTTCGCTTTACTGTTACCCACGGGCCCGCTGCCATTCAGTGGTTGATTGATAAGGGCGTTCCTTTTACACCCGAGCCCGACCCCACCGCGCGCTACCCTTATCACCTGACCCGTGAAGGTGGTCACAATGCCCGGCGTATAATCCACGCTGACGACGCCACAGGCCGCGCCGTGGTGGACACCCTATTAGACAGCGTTGCAAGACATCCCAACATAACCCAGCGCAACGACCTAACCGTGGTTGGCCTGTTACAAGATGACCAAGGCGCTTGCCGCGGCGCCTACGGCAACGATACTAACCACCAATGGCACTCAATCACCGCACGCCATACCGTGCTGGCAACCGGCGGCGCAAGCGGCCTTTACCGTCACACGACTACCCCCGCTCCGAGCAGTGGCGAAGGCATGATGATGGCCGCAGAGCTGGGCGCTCGGTTAATGAATCTGGAGTTCCAGCAATTTCACCCTACCTGCCTGTTTGACCCTGAAGGCCCGGCGTTTTTGATTAGCGAGGCAGTTCGCGGAGAAGGCGGTCATTTGCTTAACGAGGCGGGAGAGCGGTTTATGATGGTGCTGGATAAGCGCGCCGAGTTAGCCCCTCGCGATGTAGTCGCCCGCGCCATTGATGCTGAAATACAGCACAGCTCACTGGGACATGTGTGGCTGGACATTCGCCATTTAGGTGAACAAGCGATTCGCCACCACTTCCCTACTATTCTGGCGCACTGTGCCACCCGAGGCATCGACATCACCCAGCAGGCCATTCCCGTGGTGCCTGCCGCCCACTACAGCTGCGGCGGTGTCGCCACCAACCTGCAAGGCGCCAGCGATGTTGCCAACCTCTATGCCATCGGAGAAACCGCGTGCACGGGCCTCCACGGCGCCAACCGTATGGCCAGCAACTCACTGTTAGAGTGTTTAGTATTTGCCCGCAGCTGTGCTCAAGCGTTGCTCACACAAGCGCCGGAACAACACGACCAAACGACCCGTTGTAGCGAGTTTCAGCCCCCGGGGCGGGCCGCAGCCACCGCCGTGCCCGAGACAGTGCTCAGTGATATACGCCAACAGATGCGCGCCACCATGAGCCAGCATGTTTCGATTGTACGTAGCGCAACCGGGCTAACCGCCGCCCTAGCGAACCTAAAGGCACTACTAAACCGCCTGGAAGAACTAGAAGGGGCCCTAACCTCCCCGGAAGGCAAACGCTTACACCAGACACTACAACTGGCCATATTGACGGTACTCGCCGCACTGCAACGCCATGAGTCCCGCGGGCTGCATTACTCCACCGACTGGCCCCACCAACAACCCAAAGCCGTTGCCTCTTCGCTTTCGATAACCGATTTAACACAAGCGTGAGAAAAAAACGCTAGCGGCCAGGGCGGTGGAATAACTGCCGTACCTCACGCAGGCTTTTTTTAGTTGCGCTATCCGGCCAGAGCCAAACCCGCTGCTTACCCACATACAGGCCTATTAACCAGGGCCCTAAATAGTCACAGCGTACTTGATCCGCATCCCCCAGGCCCTCGCCTTGCGTCAGTGAACCCTCCGCTGACTGCGACTCACACAGCCAGCGGCCTTGAACCTGTGGCGCTGCAGACGCCAGCGAAAGCACCCCTTTGGGTTGACGAATATAGCCGCGCCATCCAAGGACACCGCCTAGCATAACCATTGCTATTGCTGCTGGCTTACCCCCGACCCAATAGCTCAGCGCCACTATGCCGAACAACAGCCCACATTGGGCAAGTAGCCAATACTTAGAGGGTACGATAGGCAGAATTATCGGTGGTTTCAGCATGCTCAATAATCATCTGTACGATACGCCGCTGGCTAGGCTCCTCAGGCCACTCCCGGTGCATCAGCCAAACAAATAGATCCTGATCCTCACCTTCAATGAGCTGTTGATAGGCAAGTTGATCCGCTTCGCTGAGATGGTCAAAACGCTGTTCAAGAAAGGGTATAAGCAGCAGATCAAGCTCCCACATACCGCGCCGGGAGTGCCAGTAAAGCCGTTTGCGCAAAATGGCTGCTGGGGAATTGTCGTCGTTCAACGTCAGCCGCTCCGATCTAAGAAATGAAAAATCAGTATACCTAAGCTGTAGGGTCGCGCCAGCGCCCACCATCACCTATGCTGTTAATTAGTGTAGAACCTTGTTTTATCTGAATTGTTTTATACTGATTTGCGCAGTATGCTGAATTTGAAATTAGCGAGGTCGCAAGCGCCACGGCCTTCAATGTTCGCAGGGAGCCAACCGATGACTAAATCTGAATTAATCGAACAAATTGCGATGCGTCAGCCGGAGTTGTCCGCCAAAGATGTTGAAACGGCGGTGCGTATTATCCTGGACGATATGACGGATTCTCTTTCTAGCGGTGGTCGCGTTGAGATCCGTGGTTTCGGCAGTTTTTCACTGCACTACCGGGAGCCGCGGGTAGGACGCAATCCAAAAACAGGCGACGCCGTTGATCTGGAAGGCAAGTATGTACCGCACTTCAAGCCAGGCAAGGAACTACGCGAGCAGGTAGATGCTAGCCGAGCACTTGGCTACTAAAACGCGACTATTAAGTAGGATTTATAGAAGCCTAGACCTTCTGCGGGATGACGGCGCGGCTCGAGTCGTACACAATAGCGCTACCGTGAACGTCACAGACTAGGAAACTCAAATGCGTTGGATCAAAGGGCTGTTTCTAGCCGTTATTTTACTGATAGTAGTGCTGGTAGGTATTCTGTTCGCCGTTAACAATCAGCAAACCATTGCCTTGAACCTTATTTGGCTGGAGCTGCCAGCGGTATCGCTATCGGTTTGGCTGCTAGCAACACTGGTGTTTGGCGTTGTTCTGGGCATGCTCGCCATGCTGGGCGTCTACGTGCGATTAAAAGCCACCCTGGCCCGCAGTCAGCGACAGAATAAGCAGCAGCGTAAAGAGCTTGATAGCCTACGCACCCAGGAGTTCAAGGAACTGGCATAAATGCTGGATGTCGCGCTGCTAAGCGTACTGTTGGTCGCCATTGCCATCGGTTACGGGTTAGGTTATCGCCAAGTCGGACGCCGCCGACATCGCTCCCAACCGTCCGCGTCCTCCTCGCAGGCGCTCTCCCGTGATTACTTCGTCGGGCTTAACTACCTGCTTAACGAGCAGCCCGACGAAGCGATCAATACCTTTATCAACGTGCTTTCGGTCAACAGCGACACCGTTCACACTCATATCGCCCTCGGCAAACTGTTTCGCGCCCGAGGCGAAGCCGATAAAGCGGTTAGCATTCACCAAAACCTATTGGCGCGGCCCGCCCTTTCGCAACATACCAACGAACAGATACAGCTCGAGCTTGCCCGGGATTTTATGGCGCTTGGAGTGCATGACCGCGCGCAGCGACTACTCAATACGCTGCTGGAAAACAGCGGTGATGACGACCACCGCTATGCTGCCAAACAATTGCTCGTCGATTTATTAGAGCGCGAAAAAGCTTGGCAGCAAGCCTTCGACGTGATCCAGCCGCTGCTTAAACAGTACCCTAAGATGCGACGCCCCGCGGCTCACTGGCTATGTGAGCTGGCGCTGGAAGACATTAGCGAAGCCAGCCGACCACTGGCTAAAAAACATCTCAAAAGAGCCCTACAACTAGATGCAAACTGCGTTCGCGCCACGCTGCTGCTGGCCGAATTAGAGATGGACAACGGTCATTATGCCCGCGCAATTGAACGATTAGACAACATACCGGGCCAAGAGATAGCGCATATTCCAACCATGCTGCCCGCCCTTAAGCACGCCTATTTGCGCAATAATGATGAGGTGGGGTTTGAGGCTCACCTTTATCGGCTACTTGAGCAAGCGCCATACACCAGTACTATTATTGCGCTAGGGCAGCTCGTACATCAGCGTGACGGTGTCGACAAAGCGATTGAGTTAATCGGTGAGCGATTGCGCGCTGTGCCGAGCTTAGGCGGGCTGGATTATTTGATCGATCTGTATATTGAAAGCCAGCGGCTTAGCGGAAAACCTTCCCCTGATACGCGCCTGTTGCTATTAAAGCATCATACCGATGCGCTGCTGCTTAACCGAACGCGTCACCGCTGCCAACGCTGTGGCTTTGCCAGCGACGCGTTACAGTGGCAGTGCCCCAGTTGCCGCTACTGGGGCACGATCAAGCCAGTCATTGGCGTAGAGGGTGAATAGTCAGCCCCGCTAATCGTTTAGCGGTGCGCCAACTCGGCCTCAATCGCCTCCAGCGCGGCCATAGGGTCGACGGCCTGAGTAACGGGTCGTCCTATGACCAGATGACTGCTTCCCGCCTCAATGGCTTCGCTGGGGCTCATCGTCCGCTGCTGATCATTAGCGGCTGCAAAGCTTGGCCGAATACCGGGGGTTACTTTCAAAAACGACTCACCGCATAGCGTTTTAATCCGCGCGGACTCCTGAGCCGAGCAGACCACTCCTTGCAAACCACTCTGCTTTGCAAGCAGCGCTAAGTGCTCCACGTGCTCGGCGAGCGGGGTGTTAATACCCAGCTCTGTCAAATCATCGGCCTGCATACTGGTCAATACGGTAACAGCGATTAAATGGGTCGTTAAGGCGTGTTGATCCAGGCGTTGCACGGCTGCCTCCATCATCCGCCGCCCGCCGCTTGCATGCACGTTGACCATCCACACGCCCTGCTCCGCCGCCGCCTGCACTGCGCTGGCAACGGTATTGGGAATATCGTGAAATTTAAGATCTAGAAACACTTCAAACCCGCGTCCGTGGAGCGCCTCAAGCACTGCCGGCCCGCTGCGGGTGAATAGCTCTTTACCTACTTTCACTCGGCAGCGGGCGGGATCCAACTGATCAGCCATACACAGCGCAGCGTCTAGCGAAGGGTAATCAAGGGCAATAATAATCGGGGAATCAGTGACCACAACGTTACTCCAAATACGGTTTAGACCATTATATCAGCCTCTCTTCAACTCCTCGCGTCCTCAGTATAAAAGCTATATGTAAGCCATTTGCCATATGCCGATAGCAAAAAACTTACAAACGCCGTCATAGATCTCTTACAGAAACGCGCTTTCAATAAAGCTAAGTTAGTGATGCAGCGACGCTTATCAACGTCGCCTATGCAACCCACGTACTCCAACGTTATTAAAAGGATCATTGAGGATGAACATGACATTTAAAGCAATGTTGGCCGCACTACTGCTTAGCGTTAGCTTAGGACTTTCCAGTAGCGTACTGGCCCAAGAAATAGCACCGATTAACGTCAATACTGCCGACGCCGAACTGCTGGCCGAACTACCGGGCATTGGCCCAAGCCGAGCGGACGCGATCATTGAAGAGCGCGAAACCAATGGCGCTTTTGAAAGTGCTGCAGATCTTGAGCGCGTCAGCGGCATTGGTCCTGCCACCGTCGACCGCATGCGTGATCAAGTCACGTTTGAGTAGAGTGAGTCTTCGTTAACCACCGTAATAGCCCGGTGTGCATAAGCCGCCGGGCATTGTTATAGCTCGCTTTAAATCATCCACAAATCCATAAATTTGTGTACTGGCAACGCCTCAAGCGCTGTCCGCTGACTGCATAGCTGTGCAATGGTTTGGCAACGACTTGCCGGAAAGCGAGTCGCTAAATGGCGCTCAAACTTTTCAACTAACAGCGGCATCCCCTCTTCTCGGCGACGCCGATGGCCTAGCGGATACTCTACCGCGATGTTCTCAGTTGACGTGCCATCGCGGAAAAACACCTGTACTGCATTTGCGATGGAGCGTTTATCAGGGTCGTGGTAAGCCGCCGAATACTCGACATTTTCCTCCACCACCATCTTGTTGCGCAGCTCATCTATCAGCGGATGAGTCGCATGGAAGCTATCTTCATAGTGATCCGCGGTCAGCGAGCCAAAAATAAGTGGCACCGCGGTCATATATTGCAGGCAGTGGTCGCGATCCGCTGGATTGGCGAGCGCGCCGGTTTTGGAAATAATTCGAATAGCCGAATCGTGGGTGGTGAGTACAATCTTATCAATCTCAGCTAAGCGGTCTTTCACCTGCGGGTGCAGCGTCACGGCAGCTTCACAGGCTGTTTGGGCGTGAAATTCCGCCGGGAAGGAGATCTTAAACAAAATGTTCTCCATCACGTAGCTGCCAAACTCACGTTGAAAGCGCAGGCGACGGTCAGCCTCAGGCTTGAGGCTTAAGCCTTTGTTGGCATGGCTGAACAGCACATCGTAGAAGCCCCACTGGGGCGCCGAGAGCGCACTGGGAATACCCATTTCACCGCGCAGGGCGATATCCGCTAAGCGCACGCCCCGTGAGGTGGCGTCCCCCGCGGCCCAGCTTTTGCGGGAACCGGCGTTGGGCGCATGGCGATAGGTGCGCAGACTCTGACCATCTACCCAGGCGTGGGAGAGCGCCGATAGTAGTTGCTCGCGGTTGGCGCCAAAAAGTTTGGCCGCCACCGCGGTAGAAGCGACTTTTACCAACACTACGTGATCAAGGCCAACACGGTTGAAGCTGTTCTCCAGCGCCAATACGCCCTGAATCTCATGGGCCATTACCATGGCGTTAAGCACATCACGCATCACCAGCGGCGCTTCGCCTTGCGCTGCCCGCTGCTGGGAAAGATGATCAGCCACGGCAAGTATCCCACCTAGGTTATCGGAGGGATGGCCCCACTCGGCGGCAAGCCAAGTATCGTTATAATCCAACCAGCGGATGATACAGCCGATGTCCCACGCCGCCTTCACCGGGTCAAGGCGTAGAGACGTACCCGGCACCCGTGCCCCAAAGGGCACCACAGTGCCTTCCACGATCGGCCCCAGATGCTTGGTGCATTCAGGAAAACGCAGCGCCAGTAGCCCACAGCCCAGCGTATCCATCAGACAGTAATGGGCGGTTTCCAATGCCTCTTGAGATTCCACCTGATAATTGAGCACATAGTCGGCAATAGCCTGTAACTCGGGGTCGTAATCAGGCCGCTCATTGGCTTCTGATGTGGCTGAAGATTTTGCAGACGGTCTGGAAATCATAGCGCGCTCTCCTGCTGTTGAATCACCTACTCAGTATGGCTCAAGTCAGTATGGCCCAAGGAACGCATCCTAAAAGCTGTCACCAGGAACTCTTACAAACCCTTCCATCAATACCCGCGCACTGCGACTCATAACCGCCTGTTCAATCTGCCAACGCCCCTCTATCAGGTTTGCTTCTGCACCGACGCGTAGGCTACCCGAAGGATGCCCAAAGGTTACGGCATTAAGTTTGCCGCCACCTGCCGCCAAGTTTACCAGCGTGCCTTCAATGGCCGCGGCAGCAGCAATAGCAACCGCCGCAGTCCCCATCATGGCGTGGTGCAATTTGCCCATGGAGAGCGCTCGCACCAACAGATCGATATCGACCGCCTGCACGTTTTTTCCGCTCGATGAAACGTAATCCACCGGGGGCCCAACAAAGGCTACTTTGGGTGTGTGTTGACGGTTGGCGGCTTCACTTATGTCACTGATTAGCCCCATCCGCACTGCGCCATAAGCACGAATGGTTTCAAACATCGCCAGCGCTTTGTTGTCGCCATTGATAACATCCTGCAGCTCGGCTCCGGTATAACCAATATCTGCGGCGTTAATAAATACGGTGGGAATACCGGCATTAATCAGCGTCGCTTCCAGTATCCCCACGCCGGGAACGTCAAGCTGGTCAATGAGATTACCGGTGGGGAAAATGGCCCCTTCGCCGTCCGCAGGATCCATAAAGGCCACCGGAATCTCAGCGGCGGGAAAGGTCACTCCATCCAGTTCAAAATCACCGGTTTCCTGCACTTCGCCATTAACGATGGGCACCCGTGAGACGATGGTTTTTTGAATATTCACCTGCCAAATGCGTATCTCGGCCACACCATTTTCAGGAATACGCGCCGAATCAACCAGCCGATTGGCAATCGCAAAGGGACCGACCGCCGCAGAAAGATTGCCGCAATTGCCGCTCCAATCCACAAAGGGCTTGTCGATGGAGACCTGACCAAACAGGTAATCCACATCGTGCTCGGCAGACTCGCTTTTGGACAGGATCACCGTCTTACTAGTGCTTGAGGTGGCAGCACCCATGCCATCAATCTGCTTCTCATAAGGGTCGGGGCTGCCTATCACCCGCAGCAACAGTTGATCCCGCGCAACGCCGGGCTGCTGGGCGGCTTCGGGTAGATCGCTAAGTTTAAAAAACACGCCCTTACTGGTGCCGCCACGCATATAGGTGGCGGGGATTTTAATCTGAGGGGCATAATGCATAAGCGTTATCTCCGACTATGCAGCGCTGGTGGATTCGAGAAAGTCTTGGGCAAAGCGCTGCAGCACGCCGCCAGCGGTGTAAATCGACACCTCCTCGGCGGTATCCAAACGGCACTTCACCGGTACGCGCTCGCCTTCACCGTTTTGGCGATAAATGACCAGCGTCAGCATTGCCCCGGGCGAAACGGCGCCTTCCACATCAAAGGTTTCGGTGCCGTCTAAGCCTAGCGTGATACGCGTGGTACCTGGCTCAAACTCCAGCGGCATCACTCCCATCCCAATCAGGTTGGTGCGGTGAATACGCTCAAAGCCTTCCGCGGCAATTGCCTCCACGCCCGCCAGCGCCACGCCTTTGGCCGCCCAATCACGTGAGGAACCCTGACCATAATCCGCTCCGGCAATAATAATCAGCGGCTGCTTGCGGGCCATGTAGGTTTCGATAGCTTCCCACATGCGCTTGACCTCGCCTTCCGGCTCTACCCGCGCCAGCGAACCCTGTTTTACGTTGCCGTCGGCGTCGCGCACCATCTCGTTAAATAGCTTCGGATTGGCGAAGGTCGCGCGCTGAGCAGTGAGATGGTCGCCCCGGTGGGTGGCGTAGGAGTTGAAGTCCTCCTCCGGCACGCCCATTTTATCCAGGTACTCACCCGCCGCGCTGTTCAACTGAATCGCGTTAGAGGGCGATAGGTGATCGGTAGTGATATTGTCCGGCAGAATCGCTAGCGGCCGCATGCCTTTAAGGGTGCGTACTTTCGCCATATTGCCCTCCCAGTAGGGCGGACGGCGGATATAGGTGCTTTGCGGCCGCCAGTCATAAAGCGGGCTGACCTGGGCGCGGGCGCTTTTGTCCAGATCGAACATGGGAATATAAGTCTGGCGGAACTGCTCCGGCTTCACCGACGCTTTGACAATCGCATCGATCTCTTCATCCGCTGGCCAGATATCTTTCAAAGTGACGGGGCTCCCCGCCTGATCCACACCCAGGACGTCTTTTTCGATATCGAAGCGAATCGTTCCAGCAATAGCGTAAGCGACCACCAGCGGCGGTGACGCTAAAAAAGCCTGCTGGGCATGGGGATGGATACGACCGTCAAAATTGCGGTTGCCGGAAAGCACCGCCGTAGCGTAGAGATCACGCTCGATAATCTCCTGCTGGATTTTAGGATCCAGCGCCCCGGACATCCCGTTACAGGTGGTGCAGGCGTAGGCCACTACCCCGAAGCCGAGATTCTCCAGTTCGCTCATCAAACCGGCTTCTTCCAGGTACATCTTGACGGTTTTCGAGCCCGGCGCCAGCGACGACTTTACCCACGGCTTACGCAGCAAGCCAAGGCGGTTGGCGTTACGGGCGATCAGCCCGGCGGCCACCATATTGCGGGGGTTAGAAGTATTGGTGCAGCTGGTGATAGCGGCGATGATCACCGCACCATCGGGCATTTTACCCGCTTTCTCTTCCGCCTGCGCCGCCTCCAGACCCACGGCAATGCCACGCTGGGCAAGCTCTGAGGTGGGCAGGTGGGCGTGGGGATTAGAAGGCCCTGCCAGGGTGCGCGTTACCGATGAAAGATCAAAGGCCAGCACTCGTTCGTAGGTCACTTCGGTCAAGCTGTCAGCCCATAGGCCCGTCTGCTTGGCATAAGTTTCCACCAGCGCTACCTGTTCATCTTCGCGACCGGTGAGCTTCAGATAGTCGATAGTTTGGCCGTCGATGTAGAACATCGCCGCCGTGGCGCCGTACTCCGGGGTCATATTGGAGATCGTGGCGCGGTCACCCACCGTCAGCGCATCGGCGCCTTCGCCGTAAAACTCAAGATAGGCACCGACTACCCGCTCTTTACGCAAAAACTCGGTAATTGCCAGCACCATGTCGGTGCCGGTAATACCGGGCTGCAATTTGCCGGTCAGCTCCACACCGACAATATCCGGCAAGCGCATCATGGAAGCGCGACCCAGCATCACGCTTTCGGCTTCAAGCCCGCCTACGCCCACCGAAATCACCCCGAGAGCATCGACCATCGGCGTGTGGCTATCGGTTCCCACACAGGTATCCGGGTAGGCAATGCCGTCGCGGTTTTGCACCACTGGCGACATCTTCTCTAGATTGATCTGGTGCATGATGCCATTGCCGGGGGGAATCACATCGACGTTCTCAAATGCCGTCTTCGTCCAGTTGATAAAGTGGAAGCGATCATCGTTGCGGCGATCTTCAATGGCGCGGTTTTTCTCAAAGGCGCCCTCTTCCGATCCAGCGTGCTCCACCGCCAGCGAGTGGTCGACAATCAGTTGGGTCGGCACGACGGGATTAACCTTGGCAGGGTCGCCACCCTTTTCGGCAATGGCGTCACGCAGCCCGGCCAGATCCACCAGCGCAGTTTGACCCAGGATGTCGTGGCAAACGACGCGCGCAGGATACCAGGGGAAATCCAGGTCACTCTTACGCTCGATCAGTTGTTTTAGCGCATCGGTAAGCAGTTCAGGGTCGCAGCGGCGCACCAGCTGTTCCGCCAGCACGCGGGAGGTATAGGGCAACTTTGCATAGGCACCGGGCTGGATATCTTCCACTGCCTCACGAGCATCAAAAAACTCAAGCTCAGTGCCAGGCAGCGGTTTACGGTATTGGGTATTCATAGCAGGAAGACTCACAAGAAGGGACTGAAAAAAGCCCGGCGGCCAAGCCACCGGACAGCACGCGAATCAGTCTCGCGCTTCTATCGGCACCCACTCGCTCTTCTCGGGGCCGGTGTAGTCGGCGCTGGGGCGAATAATGCGGTTATTGGCACGCTGCTCAAACACGTGAGCCGCCCAGCCGGTGAGCCGCGACATCACAAAAATCGGCGTGAACAGTTTGGTGGGAATGTCCATAAAGTGATAAGCGCTAGCGTGGAAGAAGTCGGCGTTACAGAACAGCTTTTTCTCGCGCCACATGACGTCTTCAACCCGCTCGGAAACCGGGTAGAGCACTTTGTCGCCGACATCGTCAGCCAACTTTTTAGACCACTCTTTGATAATCGCGTTGCGCGGATCGGACTCGCGATAGATCGCATGCCCGAAGCCCATGATTTTATCTTTGCGCTCCAACATGCCCATGATCTTACTTTCCGCTTCTTCCGGCGACTGCCAGTCCTCGATCATCGCCATGGCTGCCTCGTTAGCGCCGCCGTGCAGTGGCCCACGCAGCGAACCAATCGCCCCGGTGACACAGGAGTGCATATCGGAAAGCGTTGAGGCACAGACCCTGGCGGTAAAGGTAGAGGCGTTAAACTCGTGCTCGGCGTAAAGAATCAGCGATACGTTCATGACCCGCGCATGCAGCTCGGAGGCGGGCTCACCGCGTAGCATATTAAGGAAATGGCCGCCGACCGAGTCATCATCCGTTTCGGTGTCAATGCGAACGCCGTCGTGAGAGAAGCGGTACCAGTAACAGATAATCGAGGGCAGCACCGCCAGAAGGCGGTCGGCAACGTCCTGCTGCTGGTCGAAGTTCTCCTCAGTTTCCAGATTACCCAGCATTGAGGTGCCGGTGCGCATCACATCCATCGGGTGAGCGTCTTTGGGAATCTGCTCAAGCACTGTTTTCAGCGCCTCGGGCAGCCCACGTAGGCTTTTCAGCTTGGCGATGTAGTGATCCAGTTCAGCCTGGTTGGGAAGCTTGCCCTTCAATAGCAGGTAAGCGACCTCTTCAAATTTGGCTTTTTCAGCGAGCTCTTTGATATCAAAGCCACGGTAGGTCAGGCCTGAACCTGTTTTACCTACCGTACACAGCGCGGTGGAACCGGCGCTCTGGCCACGTAGTCCTGCACCTGTCACGGGTTTATCAGCCATGGTGTGTCTCCTATTACTACTTTTATTTTAAATTGTGTTGTTCAAATATGATTGTTCGTTAAGCTGGCGCTTGGCTTATTGCTCGTCACCTTTTTCAGCAAACAGTGCATCCAGCTTCTGCTCAAAGTCGTGGTAATTGAGAAAGTCGTAGAGCTCGTCGCGGGTTTGCATTAACGGCACAACCTCCTTTTGGTGGCCGTTGTCGAGGATGCTTTGATAGACCTGCAGGGCTGCAGCGTTCATGGCGCGGAACGCAGATAGCGGGTAAAGCACCATACGGCAGCCAACGTCGCCAAGCTCCGTTTGAGTAAACAGCGGTGTTGCGCCAAATTCGGTGATATTGGCTAGAATCGGTGCGTTGACCCGCTGGCAGAAAGCCTTGTAATCATCCAGGGTGTGCACCGCTTCAGCGAAGATGGCATCTGCACCCGCTTCCACACAGGCGTTGGCGCGCTCAATGGCGGCGTCAAGACCCTCTTTTTGAAACGCATCGGTGCGGGCAATCAGATAGAAGTCGGGGTCGATCTTGGCGTCTGCGGCAGCTTTAATGCGGTCGACCATTTCTTGCTGGGAAACAATCGCTTTATTCGGGCGGTGACCACAGCGCTTTTGAGCCACCTGGTCTTCCATATGAATCGCCGCCACACCAGCGCGCTGCATCTCTTTCACAGTGCGGGCAATATTGAAGGCGCCGCCCCAGCCGGTATCGATATCCACCAGCAGCGGTAACTCGGTAGCGCCACAGATACGGTGGGCGTCCTCCACCACGTCATTCATGGTCGTCATGCCCAGATCCGGCAAGCCGAACGAGGCGTTGGCGACACCGCCACCTGACAGGTAAATGGCTTGGTGACCAACCTTGTCGGCCATCAGCGCTGTATAGGCATTAATGGTGCCTAGGATTGGCAGCGGGCGGTTAGCCTCAAGCGCGGCCCGAAAGCGGGCGCCGGGAGTCATCTGGGACATGGGGCGTTTCTCCTGTTGCTGATTTTAATTATGCTTTAGCTTTGCGATTTAGCGGCTGACTGTTCCAGGGCCGCGGCGTAACGATCTGCCACATTGGTGCGGGAGGCGCTGACATGGCGGCGCATTAGCAGCTCGGCCAGCTCCGCATCGCCCGCTTCTATGGCATCCACAATGCGGTGGTGCTCCACAAAAGCGCGCTGGGGCCGCGTACCACTGGCACTAAACTGAGTGCGGTAAAGGCGCACAAGGTAGTAAAGATCGTCGCAGAGTAGGTTCATGAGCATTTTGTTATGGCTGCCCTGGACGATGCAGTAGTGAAAATCGAGATCACCTTCGCGTTGGTAGTAAGCTTCACCACGCTTTAAATCCGCCTGGCCTTCGTGCAGCGCCAGCACATCTCGCAAGCCCTGAACCTCTTCCGGTGACATATGCTCAGCGGCCAGACGCGCCGCCATGCTTTCAAGGGCTTCACGCAGGTCAAACAGCTCTAGAAGCTCTTTCATCGAAAGCTTAACCACCCGTGCGCCCACATGAGGAACGCGCTCAATCAGGCGGTGGGCTTCCAAACGCCGCATCGCCTCGCGCAACGGCCCACGAGAGATACCGTAGGTTTTAGATAGCCCTGGCTCGGTGATTTTACTGCCGGGCGCAAGCTCGCCGCGCACAATGGCATCCTGTAGCTGATGAAATACCCGCTCGGCGAGCGTGCGAACCTCAGGCACGGTTGCTTCAGAAGCCGAGATTGCAGAAATTGCGTCTTCAGACTCATCGCTGTCGGATGCCACTTCAGCGGCTTTCAGTGAGCGAGATAGTGAGCTTGTAGCGAGTGTATCCATGGGAAATTGTCGACAATTGAAAAGTAAACAGACTCTAGCGCGTGATAATTAAACCGTCAACTAGCCATGTTAGCCGATTTTATACGCCTTTCGTTGTACGGACAGTGACAACAAAACACGGCCTGTCAACAATCAAACTATTATTGGTCATTCGTTATATGAATTGCGCTACTGGCAAATAGCGTTAGCGCTCTGCGAGATGGGAGTGCATAAGGTCGAACGTGAGAAAGGCGTCGAAGCCCTGTGCTGGTGTCATCGTCTACGCCACTCTAAAATGGCCCGCCCTAACTGGCCAGGCGTTTGCTTAATGATCAAGGCGTTGACGATAACTGCCCTGCCCTATTCACCCGACCCATTGGGGATATTCGCCTGCCTGCGTGCCAGGCCCGGCGCGGTGCTACTCGATAGTGGTCGCCCTGTCGCCACCGGTCGATTTGATATCATCAGTAGCGACCCGCTTGCTACGCTGGAAGTTGGTCATTATGGCGAAGCGAGTATCGCGTCGGATCAGCTTAGCCCGCCGGCGCATTTGGTCAACGATGCCTTTGCCCTTCAGCAGTGGCTACTGGATCAACTGGATATCCCTGATAAAATCAGCGAACTCCCTTTCCTAGGCGGCCTAATAGGTTACTGGGGCTACGATCTTGGTCGTAAAACCTTATCCATCCCAAGCGGTCAGACGAGCCCAGTCACACTACCCCAAGCCCGTTTAGGGCTTTACGACTGGTGCATCACACTGGATCACATGGCTCAGCAGGCGTGGTTAATCGCCACCTCGCAGCGTCGTGAGCAAGTGGAGAGCTGGCTTACCCAGACGCCAGTGCCGCCCAGCCCATTCGCAGTAACTGATGCCTTCAAAGCAGAACTTAGCCATGCCGAGTACGTCGAGCGCTTTAACGCCGTGCAGCGCTATATTCGGGCGGGTGACTGCTACCAAATCAATTTGGCTCAGCGCTTTTATGCCGATTACCAAGGGGATGAGTGGCAGGCATACCTACAGTTACGCAAAGCAACCCCCACGCCCTATTCAGGTTTTATGGCCTGGGGCGATAAGGCCGTACTGTCACTTTCGCCCGAGCGGTTTATTCAGTGCCGCAACGGCGAGGTCGAAACACGGCCGATAAAAGGTACCCGCCCGCGAGGCACGACGCTTGAAGAAGATCAGGCGCTGGCTGAACAGTTAATGAGCAGCACTAAAGATCGCGCTGAGAATGTGATGATTGTCGACCTACTGCGCAATGACCTGGGCCGTGTCTGTCAGCCAGGCTCCATTCGCGTTCCGCAACTATGTCGCTTGGAGAGCTACCCTAACGTGCACCACTTGGTTAGCGTGGTGCAGGGAACGCTGGCCAGCCACTACACACCACTGGCACTGCTTAAGGCGGCCTTTCCCGGCGGCTCAATTACCGGCGCACCCAAAATTCGCGCGATGCAGATCATTGAGGAGCTGGAGCCCTGCCAGCGCAGCGTTTACTGCGGCAGCTTAGGCTATGTGGATGTACGCGGCAGCATGGACACCTCCATCGCTATTCGTACTATGGTGGCCGAGGCAGGAAGAGTGCATGTATGGGGCGGCGGAGGCTTAGTAGCAGACTCCCAGGCGGAGGAAGAGTACACCGAGACGCTGGATAAAATCCGTCACCTAATTGGCGCTTTGGAATAAGCAGCGCGAGCTCTATATCAAAAAGGAATATAAAAGCCAAACTAAACGGTATTGGGGTTCGCTGCCTCCTGTTTGGTAGCCTAGTCAGCATTATTTAACTTTCGATATTTAATTCTCGATATTTAATTCCCGATTAGGAGGCAGCATGTCCTCAGAGCTTGCAGCGATTAACAGAGATTTCGCAAATAACCCCCAAGGATTAGTCGAGTGGGCGCTGGCCCAGGGCGCGCGGCCTATTTGCACCACCAACTTTCGACCCTTTGAGGCAGTGATTTTGCATATGGTCACCCAGGTGCGCCCGGATATTCCCATTGTCTGGATGGACAGCGGCTACAATACTGAGGCGACCTATCAGTTTGCTGACGAGGTCATTAAACAGCTCAATCTCAATCTGGTGAGCTTTATTCCCCAGCGCACCCGCGCCCACCGTGAAGCGTTGGAAGGCCCTATGCCCGGTATCGACGACCCACGCCACGCGGCCTTTACTCAGGAAGTCAAAATTGAGCCTTTTGAACGCGCGCTGCGTGAAATGCAGCCCGACGTATGGTTTACCGCGCTGCGCGCTGAAGACACCCCTGAGCGGGCCAAAATGCAGCCGGTTAGCCGCAACAGCGATGGCCTATTGAAAGTGGCTCCGCTGCTGCAGTGGAGTGCTAAAGATATGTACCAGTACCTACAGGCTCATAATCTGCCCAACAACTTCGACTACTTCGACCCCACCAAAGTGGAAGAGAAGCGCGAGTGCGGATTGCATTTACAGCATTAACCCCGCCACTTAATATTCGGGCAGGTCTAAGCCATCGAACAGCGTCTGTTCGTGACGCGGGCCTGCCATTAGCGCTTCCTCTACCCGGTCACGGGTTAAGTGAGGCGCAAAACGCTCCAAGAAATCATACATATAGCCGCGCATAAAAGTGCCACGACGAATACCAATCTTGGTGGTGGAACTCGCAAATAAATGGCTAGCATCGAGCGCTACCAAATCATTATCAAGCGCCTCATCCACGGCCATATGCGCCACAATGCCAACTCCCATGCCCAACCGTACGTAGGTTTTGATCACGTCAGCATCAGCGGCAGTCAGCACCACATTGGGCGTTAGGCCTTTGGCCTTAAAAGCGTCGTCTAACTGCGAGCGGCCAGTAAATCCAAACACATAGGTCACCAACGGGTGTTCAGCGAGCGCTTCTAAGGTTAGCGGGCCGTTATGCGTCGCCAAAGGATGCCCCTTAGGCACCAGTACACAGCGGTTCCAGCGATAGCACGGCAGCAGCACTAAATCGGTAAACAGTTCTAACGACTCGGTCGCGATGGCGAAATCGGCTTGCCCTTCGCTGACCATCTGCGCGATCTGCTTGGGCGTACCCTGCTGCATATGCAGGGCCACATCCGGATATTTCAGAGTAAATTCGCTGATAATGGGTGGCAGCGCGTAGCGAGCCTGGGTATGAGTTGTGGCAATGGCCAGGCTACCGCGGCGCTCATCGCTATGCTCCTGAGACACCTGCTTGATGTTTTCTGTCAGACGCAACACCTGCCCGGCCAGGTCGATAATCGACTGCCCGGCCGGCGTAA
The DNA here is from genome assembly GCF_018612805.1 of Halomonas sp. ISL-56. Taxonomy (NCBI): domain Bacteria; kingdom Pseudomonadati; phylum Pseudomonadota; class Gammaproteobacteria; order Oceanospirillales; family Halomonadaceae; genus Halomonas; species Halomonas sp. ISL-56. The sequence goes on from NZ_JAGGRO010000031.1 coordinate 84,734, forward strand.
CCCGAGTCAGGTGCTTACCGCTGCGGGCAAAAATCTCGACGCCAAGTTCATCTTCCAACAAACGTATCTGCTTGGAAATCCCTGGCTGTGAGGTAAATAGACTTTGCGCTGTGGCTGAGACGTTTAGGTTATGTCGATTGACTTCCCAGATATAGCGTAGCTGCTGTAGCTTCATATCCTCACCTTATTTATTCTCTAAACAGATCTATGTAGGCCGTACCTATCGACAAACTCTTTCCACAAGCTCTATCAACTAGCTCTATCAACAAGCTCATTCGATAAACTTTATCAACAAACCTTATCAACACACCCTATCAACAAACCCTTTCAAAAAACCTTGTCAGCCCATTCAATCAACACCCCAAGCGCTGCTATTCATCGCGTCTGGGAGGTTGCGCTGTCGATTCGACACTCTACAGCACCATATAGAATAAAAAACATCATAATAATATCTTTATATTATAAAAAAAATGCCCTACCAGCACTCATTAATTTCTGCTATTTAGTTAACTCACTATGCAGGAAATTTGCCAGCAACCTCCGCGCCCGCTAACATCTGCCCACGCTTATCGCGATAGACATGAGGCGTGGTGAACGAGCGCCAATTGATCGCGTAATGACCGTTGCTCCATTTGAGGCAACGAAACAGTAAGAGCAACGCAAACGGAGAAGCAAATGGCTAATAATGTTGATGTCACCAACGCCAATTTTGAGCAAGAAGTCCTCAACGCTGACCAGCCTGTGCTAATGAAATTCTGGGCGCCGTGGTGTGGCCCGTGCAAAGTGATGGCCCCTGTCGTTGATGAAGTGGCTTCCGAGCGTCAAGATAGCCTGAAAGTCGTTAGCGTCAATGTCGACGACGCACCTGAAATTGCTGCCGAACAGGGCGTGCGCGGTGTACCTACCGTCATGCTGTTTAAGTCCGGTACCAAAGTCGCTTCACTGGTTGGCGCGCAGTCTAAATCACAACTGACGCAGTTCATCGAACAAAATGCTTGATGAATGCAGCTAGCAAATACAACTACCGCCGACACTGTCGGCGGTAGTCTTTTCACAACTCTTTACCTTAACTTTCAGCTATCTGAACTTCAGCCACCTTCACTTTAGCGCTTCCACGGCGGCAGACTAGCATCACTTGCGTGACCATCTTTAACGCGACGCTTTCCCGGCCCTAACAGCCGCGCGATCCAACGCGTTTCTGGGTGACTATCCAAGGCTATTTTCAGCGTCATTGTCAGCATCACTGAAAGCAGCATCCCCGCCGCCCCAAAGATCCACCCCCATACCACTAGTGATAAAAACGCCACAAAGGTAGATAGCCCAAGCGCCTGCCCCATTACCCGTGGCTCAATCAAATTTCCAAGCAAAAAGTTGATCACCAGATAGGCGGAAGCCAACAGCATCGCCTGAAATGCGCCACCATCCGGCGCAATCAGTAACAACAGTACCGGCGGTATCGCTGCCAGCGCTGAGCCAATATTGGGAATAAAATTTAGCGCAAACGCTAACACCCCCCACAGCAACGCAAACTCTACGCCAATAATCAGGCAAGAGAGCCAAACCAATATTCCCGTAACAAGGCTAATAGCTGTTTTCACGGCCAAATAACGCTTCAACGTTAAACTAAATTCGCTAAAGCGTTTCAAGCTGGGTGCAGGGTTTTCCAATGCTCGAGAGACCTTGTCACGCACATTGAGTGTTTCAAACAACATGAAGATGACCAGCAGCCCAACAATAATGCTCTGCATGAAGAGGTTGCCAAGCTGGCTCAATAGCGCGGGCATCCAGGAGCCTTCGTCCTCCCCTTCGAAAAGCGAGTTGATCTGATCAGGATTAATCGCCAGCCCCCGCGAAGACAGTGCATTAAGCAAATTCCAATACTGTTCGTAAAGCCGCGACTCAATATCGGGCAAGGCAGTTACAAAGGTACTGAAACTATTGACCACCAACAGGCCAATCAGCGATATAAAACCTAGCAACACCATTAAGGTCAGGAATGCCGATACCCTCATGCTCAGGCCACACCGATTTAGCCACTGCACAGGTGAGGTGCACACTACTGCGATAAAAATCGCCAGTAACAGTGGCACCAATAAGTCCGCGCCTACCTTCATGCCCGCAATAATCACTACCAGCGCGGCGAGGGCCAAGGTGGCATGGAGCGGAACGCTGCGGTAATTTTCATCCGACAATTTCGACATAACCTATCCCTAGTTTGTTGTCCATATATAATGGCTGTATTCGGCATATTGCACAAACCGTGCAAATAATAAGCAACTGTTTTACGTCCACTCTTCCGTGCTGAACTTTCTCTTCCTCTAGGCTTCCAAACTTCGTCTGCCCTAACTTCTTGAAACCGCTTTTTAAAATCGGGTATTAACCTAGCGGCACGATTGTCCGCTCATTAAGGAAGCCATCTATGAAAGCAATATCACCTATCTCTCAGCGGCTGCGCTCTCAATTTTTAGGCTACGGTCTGCTTGGCAGTGCCCTGTTGGCACTCCTTAGCGCGCCCTTAGCACACGCTTCACCGCCACCACAGCCCAGCCTACATGTTCAAGCGCAGTCATGGGTGGAGGTAGAGCCTGACAAAGCCACTTTAAATGCGCGACTATGGGAGAACACTCCCGCCCTTTCCACCTTGGAAGAGAGCGATAGTAGCGCACTTAGCGATGCCCGCGAGCGTTTAGAGACCCGCGCCAGCGAATTAATCGCACAGATGGAAGCCACCGGCCTTAAACGCAGCGCGATTAATGCGGGCTCGCTGAATGTCTATCCTGAACATGTTCAAGGACCACGCAACGACGACGGAGAGCATGAAACCCTTCAACGCACTCGCCTTGAGCGCCCAATCACCGTCGAACTCACCGACCTTGATCAGCTAAGCGAAGTATTAGACGCGCTAATAGCCGCCGGTGTTAACTCACTGGACGGTGTTCAATTTGACCTGCAAGACCGTGACGCCGCCACCGACGAGGCACTGGTTAAAGCACTTGAGAAAGCACAGCACAAAGCCAACTTAATGGCCGACAGTTTAGATGCCGAGCTGGGCCATGTGCAGCGCATTGAAGAGACCCAATCACCTATTTTCCAACCACGCATGATGGCGATGCGGGCAGAAAGCGATTCTGCTGCCAATCAATCGGGTGCCGCCAGTGATTACAGCCCCGGCACCATTCGCATAGATGCCGGGGTTAGCGTTGAATGGGCGCTTAAAGGGCCAGACGCTCCACGCCACCCAGGTAGCGACGTAGCGGCTCAGGAATAGTTACCGAGCCATCCGCCTGCTGGTGGTTCTCAAGCACCGCCAGCAGGCAACGACCGACCGCCAGCCCTGAACCGTTCAAGGTATGCAGCAACTGCGGCTTTTTAGCATCCGGATGGCGATAGCGTGCCTGCATGCGCCGGGCCTGAAAATCTTCGCAGTTAGAGACTGAAGAGATCTCACGATAGGTTTCCTGGCTGGGCAGCCACACTTCCAAATCGTAAGTTTTCGTCGCCCCAAAACCCATATCTCCAGTGCAGAGCGTTACCACTCGATACGGCAGATCCAGCGCCTGCAGGATCGCCTCCGCATGACCGCGCATCTCTTCCAACGCTGAATAGCTCTTCTCCGGTTCGACGATCTGAACCATTTCGACTTTATCGAACTGGTGCTGACGGATCATGCCGCGGGTATCGCGCCCGTGTGAACCCGCTTCAGAGCGGAAGCACGGCGTATGGGCGGTAAGCTTCATCGGCAGCGCTGCCTGGTCGACGATTTCATCGCGCACAAAGTTGGTCAGCGGCACTTCGGAAGTGGGAATCAGGTGGTATTCGCGCTCATCGTCCAACTTGAACAGATCTTCACCAAACTTCGGTAGCTGACCGGTGCCCATTAGCGACTCACGGTTGACCATATACGGTACATAGCACTCTTCGTAGCCGTGCTGCTCGGTTTGGGTATCCAGCATAAACTGCGCCAACGCCCGGTGCAGGCGCGCAATCGGCCCGCGCATGACCGCAAAGCGCGCGCCGGTGATTTTAGCCGCCAGCTCAAAATCGAGATAACCCGACTTCTTGCCCAAATCAACGTGATCCAACACCGTGAAATCAAACGCCCGCGGCGTGCCCCAGCGGTGCAGTTCAACGTTATCGTCTTCACTTTTGCCTTCCGGCACGCTCTCGTGGGGCAGGTTGGGAATACCGCTGATGGCGTCGTCCCACTCTTCCTGAACCTCGGCCAGTTCTTTCTTGGCTTTATCCAGGCGGTCGCCTAAATCGCTGACTTCGTCCAGCAGCGGCTGAATATCTTCACCGTTCGCCTTGGCCTTACCAATCGCTTTGGAGCGCATATTGCGCTCATTTTGCAGCTGCTCGGTTTGCGTTTGCAGCTCACGGCGACGCGACTCCAGCGCCTGCAGTCCCGCTTTATCAAGCACAAAGCCCCGGCGGGCCAGTTGATGAGCAACCGTGTCAAGATCACCGCGTAGCAGTTTCGGATCGAGCATGAATCCTGTCCCTTGGCCTGAAAACAATAAAAGCAACGCGCCAATGCGCGTGCGTAAAGGCAGCTATTGTAGGCAAAAGCGCGGCGGGGAGCCATGGGCGGTATTTCTTAATAGTACTACTGCATTTTAACGCTGCTTAACCGCCGCTCGAATTTTGATAGTCATTCCATCTTCAACGACAATACCGGCTTCTTCACACGCCTCCCATAACTGCTCAATGCGCCAGGAAAGCCAGCTGGATTCTCGCATATCGGAACGCCGCGGATTTTTTGGCATATAGCGAATAGTAAAGCCATCCCTTACAAGCTGCTCCCATTGCATTCCACCGCCCTCCCGAGGCAATACGCGCCAGTCTTCCAACTGATCATCTTGGCCACCACGCAGAGGATACTTGCCATAAAAAAGGCTGGTCATCCAAACACTTTCATAGCCTTTATCACGCCTAAGAACCTTCAAAGGTTCCCTAAGCACCTCTTGCTGGAGATATTGTTCACCCTCCACCAGCGGATGCTCTGTATCAAAGGCCATCCCCGCAGTGAGCTGCCCAAGCTTTTGCCAATTTAAAAGCAAGCCCAAATCGGGATAGGCGTCTTTTATATCAGGCCGTTTCCGAAAGCTTTTAGCGCCTTCCGGGCCTGGGCGAGTAAATACCACTCCCTCTTGATGGCTAATCGCCCGCATGTTGTATTGCAGTACCGCTATATTGGGCTGGCTGACTAACGTTCGACGATGACGATTGACGCGCCCAGCGGTCTGGACAATCGAATGTGACCCCGACGGCTCTATGATCGCCCAATCAAAATCATGGTCTCGACCTACCTCCTCAACTGGGGTAGCGACCACCACGAAACGTAATGAGCAAGCCTCCGTTTGTTTACAGATAGCTTGGATAACAGCGTCTTGTTCGATCGCCTGATTGCCTGCTTTCCGACACAGCAAGTTATCCAACGCTTTCTCTTTTAAATGCCGCTGCATCACAAAGTCCCGAGCATGATACAAGCACACGTACGTGTCCGGCATACGTTGCAATGCTTCCGCCACCTCGTTAGCCGTCTGTATATTGGCCACCCGAACCAAGCCAAAAGAGACCTTCTTATCGCTCTGCTTGAACGCCCACTGATGAGCGGAATGGAGTCGTTCAACACTCGTTTCTATTGCAGCAATAAAACCAGGAAACCCTTGTTGTCGGTTTACTGGCTGGAGTTCAGGAATCTTGGTTGTTGGGGCAGGTTGGGCACTCAGCTCATCTAGAGTACGCCGATAAAAATCTTGGAAGTTCGCACCAGGCGAAAGCCAGTGTGTCGATAGTGCATCGGTAAGCACCCCAACGCCATGTTCTGACTTTGGATCGTTGCACTCTGCCCACACCCGATGCCCGGCTTGATAGGCCTCAGCAATGGCGTGTGCAATGGGCCAGGGCAGTGTTGCCGATGAACAAATAACGTTGCGACCCAGTTGAGCCGCTACCTGAATGAGCCGCAAAATAGCTACCAAGCTCTCAGTATCGTAGCTATCGACTTCATCAAGAATCAGGTCACTATGCATCAAACGTAGGAAGGCGGCCGCATGATGCCCCTGTCGCCCCGGCTCTCCGGCCTGAACCAGGAAATCGACGGTTGATACCAGCACAGGGCTCGCCAGGATACGCCGCCACTCGGGGCGCTTATCGGTAATAGGTGCCAGCCAGTCAGGCAACTGCTCCGAACCGCCGTCTACTTTGAACTCAATATCGTCAAAAATATCTTCCTCGTTGCCCGCAAAGTGCTGAGAGTCGTCTGCGGTTTGCTCCGACTCATGCAACCTCGCGGTAACTTGGTCACCGATCACGGTCGCAACACTCTCGCACCCCAGCGCGAGGTCTCTCTTCAAGGCATCCCCCGTTTGTAGGGTCAAGGTTCGCAGGTTGAGCGCATAGGATATTCGTGGCTTGCCTAGCGCGGCAGCACAAGCTGCCTTCACGTTCATCACCGTCTTGCCCGCCCCCGTGCTGGCGACATTAAAAAGCAATAGCGGCGCACTGGTCGCTTGCCGTCGCTGTCGTATTGCCTCAACGGCTTCGTCTTGCCACGCAAAGCGCTCAGCAGACAACCCCCGCCCGGGTAAAAGAATGCTACGAACCTGCTCAAGGTTAAGCCCCGCCAATGACATCTGCAGCATGTTGCGGGCAATCTCGCCAGCCTTCTCCGCAACGGCAGTCAAATGACGTTCTAAAGGTTGATTGAAACCATGAGCTGGAGCTTCGGCATTTTTTGGCCAAGTATTAGCATAAAGCCCGGAAGAGCCAGGAGGAATAGCACGACGTTTCCCCTCATCGCCACTAATACCCATCAATATTGACGAAACGCCTTGATCGGCAAGAATCAGTGCAACGCGCGACAGCCATGCAAGACCATACCAATAGGGCTCAGCACGCTCCTCTGCGTCAGCGTTGGCACACAACGCCTTAAGCGCCTGCGTCAACGCCTGCGCAAATTCATCGCTGAGTGTCTTATCGGGACTAATAGGATAAGTAAAGTTGACCAGGTTAGCGGTTACGTGGCGAGTCGCATCCAGCCTAGCCAAAGAACGTGTTGTGCGGCTAAATGAAGGGCCAAGCAGCCGATGATGGGTGACGCAGACATAGAGCAAAACATCAGCGACACTGACTAAGCCATGTTGAAGAGGCGGCTTCTCGGCAAGCTTACTGGCCGTAAGGGCTCTCAGGGCCTCCTCCATAGAAGCACCTTTAAGCATCCGTTCCAGCACCTTCATCGATACCCATTCATGGCGCACGGGATCCGCTTCAACTCGGCAGCCGTTTGCAGCCCGCTGCAGTTTCTCAGCAAAGTAACTACCCGCTTTGCCAACATCATGCGCCTGACCGCTTGCCCCGGCGATCAGGCGCGCCAATTCCAGAGTAAAAACATCGCCTTGCATCCTACTCGTACTGTTAGCTTGCGTGCTTTTGCGCTTTGGTAATGGCACTGGAACTCCCGCTAATTTATTCGTTTTGCTATAGTTCGTTTTGGTATTGTTTCAAAGACGCCCTTCACCAGCAGGCTTAATCGACGCTGGTTTAGAAATTGTTGGTCTTATCCTAAAAAGCGTCCTTCACCGCCGAGCAGGCGGATTTGCTCCATCGCGGGTGCTTCCAGCACCCTCGCCAAGAAGATATCAGCAGCCGTAAAGACGGCATTGAGATTAATATTTTGCTTCCTTGTTAGTTTTATCCTAATTTAAAACATATTTCCTAATGAGACCAGCCTATGGCCAAGCCCACAACCTCCAAAGCACCTGAGTGGAAACCCTTTACCGAGGATCAGTACCGCGATGCTATCTTCCGCCTTGTGCATTTTTCTACCAAAACCATCAACTCCAATGCCAAAGCGGTGGGCATCCGGTTAAGCAAAGCCAACGCTCGCTCGCAGCCCTACGTATGCGCCTCGTCTGTACTCGCATCGGGTCACTCACTACCCTTGGATTACCTCACCAACTCTGGGCCTGCGGCCACTATCACCAAGCAGGTAGAACAGATTTTAGCCAATGACCTACCTGCTGCTATTGATCCCGAAGAAGTAACGGCGGTCAAACAAATGCACCAAGAAGCCAGCCAGGTGGCGTTTGAAACCGGCATGGGAAAAGTTTCACCCCGAGTACGGCAACTATTTCTACCTTGCGATGACGGCGACTATGTAACGATTACGCCCATCACCAGTAGCGGCCTGACAGCCATTGTACGTGAGCAAACGCGCGCCAATCTCGAACGTTGGCGTGAACACAAAGAGAGACAGGAACAACAACCCAACCCGACAGGCATCCGACGATTGCGTACTGCCTATCTGGGCTTCGGTGGCGATAATGCGCAAAACATTGGTCGACTGCCCAACCGTGGTTTTGTCCAATACCCACTTTTTTTCTCCGCCCCACGTATTGGAAAAGGCGTTCGGGAGCAATATCTAGCCGCCCATCGTGGCGTTTGGCCACTGCTTAACCCAATAATCATGCGTGAGATGCGCGACACGCTCATGCCTATAAAGCTTCGCGAAGGCGGTGAATTGCCATCCAACTTAAAAACCCGCGAACTAATTGACCAGTTTGTCAAACGCCTCATCAACAGCTTGTTGCAACGTGCCGAGTTGGCAAGCCAAGAAGCCTTGGAGATACTCTCTCCCGAAGCAGGTAGCGAGACAGGCCAACCCAGCGATATTGACTGGTCACACTTGCCGATTATTCAGCAAGGTCTGCTCTCTCCTGATGCAAGAAATCGTCACTGGCGGCAGGAACTGACCAACCAGCTCACCCAAGCTATTGATGACTACACCTACTCGGACGAAATTAAGCGAGGCCGCCTTAGTTTTAATGCTACCTGGCTAGATCGCATTAGTAAGCGCGTCGAGGAGCAACTGCTATGAGCTTCCTGCTACTCCCCCACCTGAAAGTACAATCGGCTAACGCACTGTCCTGCGGGTTTATCGTTAATGCCAGCCCGGTCATGGCGATCACTCAGTTTGTGCACAACCTCGTTGTTCGTCACCTGCAATGCGAAGTGCTTGGCGTCGCGATACGCCACCACCATGGCGAACATCAGGCACTCGAAGATGTTGCCTACGACGCCCTCCCGCACCAGCGCCGCAGCGCCCTACTGATCAACGAACAAGACTACGTCGGCAAAGGCAGCCAAGGGCCAACGCTTTCCGCTCAACCCACCGCTAGCTGTAACCTTGAGCTGTCATTGCTTATTGAATTCGAGGGGCTTGCGGATCAAGAAAGCCTGGAGCCCTTCTTACGTAAAGGACGACTTGCTGGTGGTCAGATCACTTCTTATCGGGAACCTATTTTTACCGACGATCTAGATCACGCGCTTCAACAGCTAGGTAAAAGCGGTTTCTGGTTGATTGAGCGCCCCGAGCTGATTGATGAAAAAGACCCGCTCGGTTCTATGTTTACCGCCCTAGAACACAGCGCCATTCCTGAAAAACAAGCCAAGGAGCTTAGGCAAAAATCACCTCCACTCGCTAACAAGCCCCTGCACGAAATTAGCAATACATGGGTAGTACCCACCGTTCTGGGATACCAGGCACTCACTGACTTTGTTGAGCGGGAAGGCGTTCGACTCAAAGAGCAACTCGACGGGACGCTGGAGAACTCCCTGCATGCTTACGCAGAACCACTGATCGGCATTATTCAGTACGTGTCCGCACGCGAATGGGGAGACGACCTGCCTTTCTGGCAGCAACACTGGCTCGACTCACAAACGTTTGTCGTGCAGTGCCACGCCACCACTACCGATTAATCTGTCTCAACTGTGATTAACAGAAGGAAATAATGATGCCTTTTAAAAAACTCCCTGGGGTGCTCTCACTCACGCGCGGCCTGATGATTACCGATGCCGTCTTTGAAAATCAATTAAAGGGAAGCCAGCGCTCGCCTGTCGAAGTGACTCGCCATGGTATTCGGGGCACTCAGAACATTGCCGAAAAATTTACCGAAGTCTCCAATATCCAACAAACCGAAACGGCCAAACTTGACCCCGAAGCGCAAGGCATGGTGGTGAGCTTTGGTATCAGCTTCCTTGATCTCAAGGATGTACTCTTTGCCTGTGCCAGCAGCAAAGGCGGAAAGGATGATGTTGCTGCCTACCGCTTAGCATTACAGGACTTTATCGAACGTGCCAAAACCTCTGATGGCCTGCAGGAGATAGGCCGCCGTTTTGCTCGCAATATCGCCAATGGCCGTTGGTTATGGCGCAACCGCCAACTGGCCGAAAGCATTGAAGTGACTGTAATGAAAGATGGTGAAAGCTGCGCCTCGTTTCAGGCACTCAACGTCCCCATCATCCATTTCAATGACTATACCGACGACGAGACGATGCTCGGCAGGCTGATTGCACAGAGTATAACGGGTGAATCCTCCTCACGATTAACCGTCGAAGCACGGATTGACTTCGGTATTAGCGGTGCCCTAGAAGTATTTCCTTCCCAAAACTACGTTGAGCGCAAGCCGGCAGGCTTTGCCCGCCCCCTCTACTATGTACGCAGCGGCGAAAGCCGTAAGCGCTCTAGCAACGCCGATGATCTGGATATCCGTGTGATGGGCCAAGCCGCTTTACGTGACCAGAAAGTCAGTAATGCACTGCGTACTTTTGATACGTGGTATCCCTCTTTTGCCGATCACGGCCAACCCATCGCCGTTGAACCCAACGGCGCTAATCTCGGCGCCCAGCGCTTCTTTCGTGAAGGCGCAGCCTCTGCGTTCAAAATTGCCCTTCGATTAGATGAGCTCGACCCCAACAGTGACGATGGCATGTTTATGGTCTCTGCACTGATGCGTGGCGGCGTGTATTCAGGATCCAAGGAGTAAGCCCATGCAGCCTAACTGGTTCTGTGATATCGAGGTGGGCTCAACACCCCTCCCACGCCCCATGGCCGCCTCAGCAATCGCCCGTGTTATGCATGGGGCCTTTCGCCAGCATCCAGGGCGCTATGCCCTGGCGATGCCCAGCCAAAAACGCCCGCCACATTCCGTATTGCGCGTCTTTGCCTCTACCCGTGATGAACTCGACACACTGATTGACGCTATCCGTGATGCAAAAGCACTGACAGAGCAGGCTGTTATTCATTACCCCCGGGCAGTGCCGGAAGATTACGATGGGTCGTGGAGCATCTATCAGCGATTCCGTATTCCGGCACGCCGTTCAGAGCGCATACCAGGCCGGTCGGTTCGGCTCAAGCGCGTTCAAGAGGCCAACGCAAATGAGCTCTCCTTCTTTCAAATGCAGAGCAACAGCAATGGAGGTCGGTTTCGGCTTTACTGGGAAGTAAAACCCCATTCGGACGGCATGTCTGAAAATAATGAGGCACACCCAGACTCCTGGGGACTTTCAACAACGACAAGCCCAATACCCTTACCAGACATCAGCTAGTCAATTTGACCCTTTTTTTCACAGACCTCTACTCATCTATACAAAACAATTACTTAGAGCATGTACAGAAAAAAGGGTCTTTTGCTCTTTAAAACTGCAAACATCTGATATTATTAAGAAAGACAGGGTTAAATCTCTAGTTCACCGCCGAGCAGGCGGCTTAGAAAGTACCGGCAGCCGAGGAAGAAGACCCGGAAGAGTTCACCGCCGAGCAGGCGGCTTAGAAAAAGTGTTGGGTCTGACACTGGCAGGCTATGACGTTCACCGCCGAGCAGGCGGCTTAGAAAATCTACTCCCGAGCAGGTGCGCGCTGCGCTGGGTTCACCGCCGAGCAGGCGGCTTAGAAAGATTACGTTCCCCGCGCCGGTGCCGACCTGGGGTTCACCGCCGAGCAGGCGGCTTAGAAATAGCCGGTAGGTCTGATTGTTCTCTCGCACAAGTTCACCGCCGAGCAGGCGGCTTAGAAATGCTTATCATCCGCCACCACGCCTCGATCTTCGTTCACCGCCGAGCAGGCGGCTTAGAAAGTATAGCGCTGTCCGTGGGGGCCGTGGCCTGGGTTCACCGCCGAGCAGGCGGCTTAGAAAAATGTAACGCTGCCCTACACGCCACTCTCAAGGTTCACCGCCGAGCAGGCGGCTTAGAAAACGGAAGGCGCGCTCTTCACTCATGCCGCACCGTTCACCGCCGAGCAGGCGGCTTAGAAATCAGCCGCTCGCTATTTGCGTGCCAATGTAACGTTCACCGCCGAGCAGGCGGCTTAGAAACTCTAGTTGTGCTTCGATTCCCATCTTTGTAAGTTCACCGCCGAGCAGGCGGCTTAGAAATTTCCGCCAGTCCTGTTCCTGCCGAGCGATGCGTTCACCGCCGAGCAGGCGGCTTAGAAAATTACATCGCGGCTTCTGGGTTCCAGCGGATGGTTCACCGCCGAGCAGGCGGCTTAGAAATGAACTCAGGCCTCCGACATGAGCAGTGATAGGTTCACCGCCGAGCAGGCGGCTTAGAAATGCCCCCAGTACAGCCGGTTTAGCGTTAGTACGTTCACCGCCGAGCAGGCGGCTTAGAAAACTGGCTTGATTCAGTTTATGCCCGCTACTGCGTTCACCGCCGAGCAGGCGGCTTAGAAATGATCCCTCAGCAACCGTTAGAACAAGAGCGAGTTCACCGCCGAGCAGGCGGCTTAGAAATTACCCATGCTCCACCTCCGCTAGCCGCTTTCGTTCACCGCCGAGCAGGCGGCTTAGAAATCCTTCGCTTCGATGAACGCCAGCGCATGCAAGTTCACCGCCGAGCAGGCGGCTTAGAAATCAGGAACGTGCTTCACTAAAGCAGGCTGCCAGTTCACCGCCGAGCAGGCGGCTTAGAAATACAGAAGGACGGTGCCAGCCAAGCGTTTCAGTTCACCGCCGAGCAGGCGGCTTAGAAAAGCAGGATATTTATGGCCAGCGAGAATATTTTGTTCACCGCCGAGCAGGCGGCTTAGAAAGACACGGTCGACCAGCTGGCCCATCTGCCCTGGTTCACCGCCGAGCAGGCGGCTTAGAAAATGCCGATATATCCTGCGTTGCTTCGGGCGCTGTTCACCGCCGAGCAGGCGGCTTAGAAAAAAATGCTAGGCATCAGCCGCCAAGGCTATTCGTTCACCGCCGAGCAGGCGGCTTAGAAAAATGTCAGTTTAAACGCCTCGCTGCTGACGAGGTTCACCGCCGAGCAGGCGGCTTAGAAAACCCGGAAGTGGGCCTGGAGGATTACCGGCGGGTTCACCGCCGAGCAGGCGGCTTAGAAATTGAAGTAGCCGATTAACTTGGTTATGTCTTCGTTCACCGCCGAGCAGGCGGCTTAGAAACAAAGCCGATCGCCGGGTTGGCCATAGGGGCAGTTCACCGCCGAGCAGGCGGCTTAGAAAGATAATCGTGCAGGCGATGCGTTGTGCGGCAAGTTCACTGCCGTGCATGTCAATCATCGCCCTGCGCTCATACAGCCAAACCTGTGCTAACATTTGTACACACGCGTAGATTTGAATAGGAAATCACTATGGACACCAGAATACAGTTTCGTGTTGATGAAGAAACAAAACGCTTAAGCCAACAAATGGCTGAGAGCCAAGGGCGCACATTGAGCGATGCCTGCCGGGAATTCACTGAGCAGTTGGCTGAGCAACAGCGCAAGGTGTTATCTCACGATGCATGGTTGACACAGCAAGTTAACCAGGCGTTTGAAAAACTTAATGAGGGAAAAGCTTCCTTTATTGATCATGAAAGCGCGAAAGCACAGATGACTGAACGCAAAGCTAAAATCCGTCACCGAGCTAAACCATGATTTTTTGGGAAGAAAAATCGCTTAATGATCGGGAGGTAATCTTCGAGTTTCTTCACGACTTTAACCCATTAGTGGCTGAAAAAACTGATAGCCTTATTGAAATTAAAGCGGAAAACCTACTTGAGCAACCGCTGATGGGCGTTCAAAGAGATGGTATTCCAGGTAGACTGCTTATCATCCCTGATATCTCGATACTTATTTCCTACTGGGTCGATGGCCCCACTATTCGCATCATGCGAGTGCTTCATCAGAAACAGAAATTTCCAAGTGAGTGATCGACTCAACGAGACTGCAGATAGGTATATTTCTAGCGTATAAGTAGGCGCTATCCTCTATTGATCACTATGGCGAGAAGCGTGCCCTTCACCACGCTGCGCCTCAACTCCCCATTTTAATAGCTACGCTTTAAGACCCATGGCCAACCGCTAACTAAGCAGAATGTACGGATCTGCCGCATGCGCTATGACTGCTCTGCATAACCACCCCCGCCCATTAGTCAAAAGTGATAGAGTGCCCGCCGATTCCACTAGCGAATCGCTTAATAATAGATTTTCCCACTTTTTGACAGGAGAAAGGCAGTGCAGGAAACAGCACAGCAAGGAACGTTTGCTTGGTGGCGACGAATCGCCCTTTGGAAGAAGATTCTCGCGGGTTTGGCGTTGGGTATTTTGACAGGCGCGCTGCTGGGTGATACCGCCAGCGTGTTTAAGCCACTTGGCGATATTTTTATTAACGCCATTATGATGCTGATTGTGCCGCTGGTGTTTTCCACCCTGGTGGTGGGCATTACCTCCATGCGAGACCCGCAAAAAATGGGCCGGATTGGCGCACGCACAATCACGCTCTACCTGATCACTACCGCCTTTGCTATTTCCATCGGTCTGGTACTTTCCACCCTGTTGCAACCGGGCGTGGGCGTTGAATTAAGCTTCGATTCTGAGGTGGCCGCTAGTGAAGCGCCATCACTGGTCTCTATCCTGGTTAACTTAGTGCCGCGCAACCCGCTGGACGCCCTGGCCAACGGCAACATTATGCAGATCATTGTGTTTGCCATTGGCCTGGGTATTTCGCTAACGCTGATTGGCGATAAAGGCGAGCCGGTGATGAAGGTCTTCGATAGCTTTGCCGAGGCGATGTACAAGCTCACTGGCATCGTGATGGCCTTCGCCCCGTTCGGCGTCTTTGGCTTAATCGCCCACGTCTCCGGCCAGTACGGCTTAGAGATACTGCTACCACTGGCCAAGCTGATTGGCGTGGCGTACCTGGCCAGTATTCTCCACGTGCTAGTGATCTACTCAGGTTTTATCTCGCTACTTGGGCGGCTTAACCCCATGCGTTATTTGCAAGGCAGCCTGGACGCTATTGTGGTGGCGTTCTCGTCCGCCTCTTCTGCGGGCACCCTGCCGGTCTCTATCCGCTGTGCGCAGAAGAACCTGGGCGTTTCTGAAGGGGTTTCCGGGTTTGTGCTGCCTGTAGGCGCCACCATCAACATGGATGGCACCGCGCTTTACCAGGGCGTGGTGGTGCTGTTTATTGCCCAAATGACTGGCACCGATTTAAGCATGATGGATTATGGCATGATTGTCGCCACCGGCACGCTGGCTTCCATTGGCACCGCGGGCGTACCGGGCGCAGGCTTGATTATGCTCTCGATTGTCATGGCGCAAGTCGGTCTACCGCTGGAAGCCATCGCGGTGGTCGCGGGGATTGATCGTATCCTGGATATGGCACGCACCAGCGTCAACGTCGCCGGCGATTTAATGGTGACGACCCTGGTGGGTAAAAGCGAGGGCGAACTTAACGAAGAAATCTACAACCGTCGCTAACGCTAGAATTTAAGCGTGTGAATAGGCGCCTGCTGTGAGCAGTAAATAGCAGCAGGCGCTGCAACCCTCCTTGATAACCTCTTCTCCTAATACAGCAGTTGTGATTCGCGCGGTTTCTCGGCAACCTAGTCGTTATTGTCGACCACTTTTAGCCGAGCAACGCTGCCATGCCTACCGCTTTTGATCAAACGCTTGCCGCCATCGATGCCCTGCATGGCGAGGATCCACGTTCCACAACGCTTGCCGATGGCACATCCATGCCCCAGGAACTGGCCTATGCCCAGCGCATGAGCGGCTGGTTAGACCGCGTACATGACGCCCCAGATGAAGTGCTTCGATTAGCCGTTCGCGCCCAACACTTACAGCGCTGGCTGGTGCCGCGGGAGGAGTACCCAGAAGGGCGTGTGGGTTATCTAACCTGGCGGCGCGATCAGGGCAAGCGCGCTGGAGATACCACCGCCCAGTTGATGCGGGAGGCTGGCTACAGTGACGAAGACGCCAACCGAGCCAAAACAATGATTGGCAAAAAAGGCTTGGGCCGCGACCCCGACGTGCAGGCGCTGGAAGATTGTGCCTGTCTGGTGTTTCTAGAGAACTACTTTGCCGACTTCTCGCGCAAGATTGAGCACGACCATATGGTACGTATTGTGCAGATGACCTGGCGCAAAATGTCGCCCCGCGCCCACGAACTCGCCTTGAAACTCCCCATGTCGGACGCCTCATTAGCGCTGGTAAAGGAAGCGCTGGGTGCGGAATAAAGCGCGAAGTAAAGCGCTACCGTGTGATGCACCTGGGCAGCCGCTGCGGTAAAGTAGCGGTCTTCTTTTATTGCCCCCCGGCACTGACGGCCTGATCAACTATGATTGCATCCTTGGACACCCGTACCGCCCCGTTTGAACGTTTGGGCAAAGATTACCTGCGATTTCTGCAAGCCCTCAAAACCCGCGGCTTTGAGGGCGAAATCGCCCCGGATTATGCCAATCGCACGGTGCTGTCCACCGACAACTCAATCTATCAGCGCCTCCCGCAGGCGGCGGTCTACCCCAAGCATGCCGAAGATCTAGAACGCCTCACCCGTTTGGCCGCGCAAACCACCCACCGAGGGATTGTGCTAACGCCCCGTGGCGGCGGCACCGGCACCAACGGTCAGTCGCTGACAGATGGCATTGTGGTGGACATCTCCCGCCATATGCACCAGATCCTTGAGATCGACGTTGAGAACCGTCGGGTACGTGTCCAGGCCGGGGTAATCAAAGACCAGCTCAACGCTGCGCTCAAACCCCATGGCCTTTTTTTCGCCCCAGAACTCTCCACCTCCAATCGCGCCACCATTGGCGGCATGATTTCTACCGATGCCAGCGGCCAGGGCAGCTGCGAATACGGCAAAACCCGCGACCATGTGCTGGAACTCGATACCATTCTGATCGGCGGACAGCACTTGCATAGCCGGGCGTTAACAGCAGATGAAGAACTGGCCGAGCGCCAGCAGGATGGCATCCTTGGCCGTGTGCATACCACCGCCGCCGAGATTATCGACCAGCAGCGTGAGCTGATTGCAGCAAAATTTCCGCCGCTCAACCGCTGTTTAACCGGCTACGATCTGGCCCATCTGCGCGATGGTGACGGCCAGCTTAATCTCAACAGCCTGCTGTGCGGCTCGGAAGGCTCATTGGGCTTTTTGAACGAAGCGGTGCTGAATGTGCTGCCGATCCCCAAGCACTCGACGCTGGTCAATGTGCGCTATACCAGCTTTATGGACGCGCTACGCGATGCCAAGACGCTGAAAACCGCCAGCGCTCGACCCACCTCTATCGAAACCATCGACGACACCGTGCTGCAACTGGCGATGGAGGACTTTGTTTGGGACAGCGTGGCGGAATTCTTTCCGGCAATCGGAAAAGCACCGATTCGCGGCATCAATCTGATCGAGTTTAACGACGACGATGAAAGCGCCCTCGCCGAACGAGTAACGTCATTTATCGAACAACTGAGCCAAGACTCCAGCGTAGAGCGACTGGGCTATACTCTGGCCGAAGGGCGCGGGCAGATTCAGAAAGTCTATGCTATGCGCAAGCGCTCGGTGGGCCTGCTCGGCAACGTCCAGGGCGAGAAGCGCCCGATTGCGTTTGTAGAAGATACCGCTGTGCCGCCGGAGCATTTGGCGGACTTTATCGCCGAGTTCCGCGCCGCCCTGGATGCCCGCGGGCTTTCTTACGGTATGTTTGGCCATGTGGATGCGGGGGTGCTGCACGTGCGCCCGGCGCTGGATATGAAAGACCCCGCCCAGGAAGCGCTGATTCGCGAAGTTTCTGACGAAGTAGCCGCGCTTACCCAAAAATATGGCGGCCTGCTGTGGGGCGAGCATGGCAAGGGCGTGCGCTCGGAGTACGCACCCAAGTTTTTTGGCGAACTCTACCCCAGCCTACAGCGGGTTAAAGCCGCCTTTGATCCCTTCAATCAGCTTAACCCTGGCAAAATCGCAACGCCTGCCGTGAGCGGCGAACTCATCGCCAAGGACAGCGATCCCGATCTGCTGACCGTTGATGGCGTGCCGATGCGCGGCCAGCTCGACCGCACCATCGACGAGCGCGCCTGGCAGGCCTATGACACCGCGGTCTACTGCAACGGCAACGGCGCTTGCTATAACTACGACCTTGACGACCCCATGTGTCCCTCTTGGAAGGCCACCCGGGATCGCCGCCACTCGCCCAAAGGCCGCGCCAGCCTGATTCGCGAATGGCTGCGCCTGCAGTCCCAAGCGGGGATTGATGTGGTAGAAGAGTCGCGCAAGAAGAAAGCCGAAGGCGGCTGGGGCTTTATTAAAAGCTTTCCACTGCGGGTGGCGAACACGCTAAGCCGCAAGCAGCATCACGACTACTCCCACGAGGTTTACGACGCCATGGCAGGCTGTTTGGCGTGTAAATCCTGCGCGGGGCAATGCCCCATCAAGGTCAATGTCCCCCAGTTTCGCTCACAGTTTCTAGAGGTCTACCACGGCCGCTACCTGCGCCCGCTGCGCGACTACGTGATCGGCGGCACCGAGTTTATGCTGCCCACCCTGGCCAAGGCCGCGCCGCTATATAACGCGGTGATTGGTCAGCGCTGGGTGGAAAAACTAATGCGCAGCACCTTAGGCATGAGCGATTCCCCCGCCCTCTCTCGTGCCAGCGTTAAGAAACAGCTGAAGGCCTGGGGCATTGCCGAGGCAACGCCGCTCTCGCTGGCGCTATTAACCGAACAGCAGCGCGCCAATAGCGTGATTATTGTTCAAGATGCCTTCACCACTCACTTTGAAGCCAAGCTGGTGATGGACGTGGTAGAACTGCTGTCACGCCTCAATCTACGCGTGTTTGTGATGCCCTTTTCGGCGAACGGCAAACCACTCCAGGTGCAGGGCTTTTTAGGCGCTTTCGAACGCACCGCCACCAAGCAGGCCGAGCGGCTGCGCACCCTGGCCCGCTTTGATATTCCCATGGTCGGCATCGACCCAGCAATGACGCTGACCTACCGCCAGGAGTACGTTAAAGCGCTAGGCAATGAGGCCGTACCAGAAGTGTTCATGCTGCAGGAGTGGCTGGCGACGCGCCTCAATATCCTGACGCCCAGTCAGCTTAAGCTCACCGACCCGGGCTTTAAGCTGCTTTCCCACTGCACCGAGAAGACCAACGCGCCGGGCAGCCCCAAGGCCTGGCAGCAGGTATTCGCGGCGTTTGGGTTAGAACTTGAACTGGTGGCCACTGGCTGCTGCGGTATGTCCGGCACCTACGGTCACGAAACCCGCAACGCTGCCACCTCGAAAACCATCTACGCCCAATCCTGGCAGCCCCAAGTCGAGGCCGATGACAACGCGGGCAAGCTGTTGGCGACCGGCTACTCCTGCCGTAGTCAGGTAAAACGTTACTCGGAACAGGTGCTGCCGCACCCGCTTCAAGCACTGTTGTTAGCGTTAAAGCGCCACTAAATTTTGTACACACATTGAACCTTGTATAACGTTGACATGACTAACGGGCGACAGTGTTAAAACTGTCGCCCAACGCATTGATACGTTATCAGGAGCTTTCTTGTTACCTCTACCCATCACTTTGGCCCGCCTAGGCGCTGGCGTTGTGCTAATAATAACGCTAATGCTAAGCCTAGTGGACACGGCTACCGCTCAGCAAAGCCGCGTTGAAACCAAGGTGGTTGAGGATACTCCCCGAGTAGACGTATTGCCGCTCACCGGCAGCGTCAGCGCCCCGCAAACCTCACAGCTGTCGAGCGCTGAAGCTGGCCAAGTCAGTGAATTAACGGTTGAAATGGGCGACAGAGTGACTCAAGGCCAGCCGTTGCTCTCACTTGATACCCGAGATATCACGCTAGAAAGCCAGCGCGCCCGCGCCGATTTGGCTCAAGCAGAAGTCGATCGCAACGAAGCCCAACGTTTGGTGAGCGAGGCCAATCAACTTTCAGCGCAAAACTTTGCCGCCAGCGAGCGCCGCCAGCGTGAGAGCCAGTTAGCAGCGGCGCAGGCCACTCTTGAAGCCCGCCGAGCGGATTACGCCCTTACTCAGTTACAGCTTGAGCGTCATCAAGTCCGCGCGCCCTTTGACGGCATGATCACCCAGCGGGAGAGCAATGTCGGGGAGTGGGTTAACCCTGGCGACACCCTGCTCACCCTGGTCGATTTAGCGTCTCTTCGCTTAGATTTCTCGGTACCGCTCTCCGCCTATCAGCGCTTTGAGGGCTCACAGCTAGAGGTGCGTTTGGAAGGCAGTGATGAATGGCTCTCGGCACGAACCGTTGCACGCATTCCGCTTGATGCCAGTTCACGGCAGTTTCTGCTCCGTGCTGTGCCTGAAAAGCCACTGGAAATGCTACCGGGCATGGCCGTAGAAGGCCGCTTGCAGCTCAACGGCGAACGTGGCCCAAACGTGCCGCGGGATGCATTAATCCGACGTCCGGATGGCAGTGTCAGCGTTTGGCTCGCCCGCCAAGACGCCCGTCAAGAAGAGGACACTTGGCGAGCGTTTGAACAGCGGGTTGAGATCGGTAGCAGCCACCAGGGCGAAGTCGCTATCAACGAGGGCCTATCGGCGGGTGACCGCGTCATTGTCGTCGGCAATGAACGCCTTGAAGAGGGGCAAAGCGTGTCCCTGAGCGACGACTAAAGGAGCCGCCCTCACCCATGTTTGCCGCCATTATCCGTCACGGCATCTTGGTCAGCGTGATTACGCTGATCCTGTTGATTCTGGGTATCGCTGCCATTTGGCGCATTCCGGTGCAGATGATTCCCGATCTGGAAACCCGCGTAGTGGGCATTGAGACTCAGTGGCCGGGCGCAACGCCGCAGGATATCGAGAAGGACATCCTGATCGAACAGGAGGAGTTCCTGCGCAATGTGCCCAATCTACAGCGCATGGAGTCCACCGCCAGCAGCGGCAGCGCCGAAATCGAGCTAGAGTTCCCCTTCGGCGTTGATCTCACCGAAACCTTGATTCGGGTAAACAATGCGCTTAGCCAGGTGCCCTCCTACCCCAACAACGTCGACCAGCCGCGCATTGTCGCCAACTCCTTTTCCGCCAACGCCTTTATGTACTTTAACGTTGGCCCCCGCGAAGGCAACCCGCGCCAGATCGATATGCCGGCCATGCGCGACTACCTGGAAGATAACGTGCGCCCACGCATGGAGAGCGTTGCGGGCGTATCGGAGGTCACGGTGTCCGGTGGCGCCGAACGGCAGATGCAGCTACTGATCGACCCAGAGGCGCTCGCCGCTCGCGCGTTGAGCATTAGCGATATTCAAGCGGCCCTGCAGGCGCGCAACCAGGATGTTTCTGGCGGCAACTTAGAGAGTGGCAAGCGCCGCTACTTACTGCGTACCGTAGGCCGTTTTGAAGATGTCGAAAGCCTAGAAGCGCTGATCCTCAGCCGCGAAGGCGACGCGGTCACCCGACTGAGCGATGTCGCCGAGGTGCGCCAATCCTATGCCGAACTCACCTCGCGAGCTTACAACTCAGCGGGCGACCCGGTGCTTAGCGTGCAGGTGCGCCGGGAGCCAGGCGCCAATGTCATCGATATCAAGCGCGCCATGCTGGAAGAAGTCGACGCGCTAAACGAGGGCCTGCTGGCTGAGCAAGGTATGCGCATGACGCTCTCCAGCGACGATGTGCGCTACGTGGAGTCGTCAATTGCCAATGTATGGGTCAACCTGGGCCTGGGTGCGCTGTTTGCCACCCTGGTGATGTACGCCTTCCTGCGCTCGGCGCGCGCCACGT
Source organism: Halomonas sp. ISL-56 (assembly GCF_018612805.1). Lineage (NCBI taxonomy): Bacteria > Pseudomonadati > Pseudomonadota > Gammaproteobacteria > Oceanospirillales > Halomonadaceae > Halomonas > Halomonas sp. ISL-56. The sequence continues at coordinate 106,524 of NZ_JAGGRO010000031.1, forward strand.
TTGCTGGTGTAATCGGCATTCCCATTTGCACCATCGCTGCCTTTCTAGGCCTTCTACTGGCAGGCCGCACGCTCAACGTTATCTCCCTGGCGGGCGTTGCTTTTGCCATCGGCATGACCATTGATAACACCATCGTGGTGCTTGAGAGCATTGAGACTCAGCGCCGCCGTGGGCTGACCCGCTTTGAAGCGGCTCTAGAGGGCGTTAAGCAAGTATGGCCTGCAGTGCTCGCCTCAACTCTGACGACTATTTTGGTCTTTGTACCTATCTTCTTTATCCAGCAGGAGGCCGGTCAGCTCTACTCCGATATCGCCGTGGCCATCTCGACCTCGATTATTGTCTCCATGATAGTGGCAATTACCGTGATTCCCACCCTCGGTGCGCATATCGATTTTCGCGGCAAGGAGAGCGCTTCGACGTCGTCTCCACGCTGGGTACGCGGCTGTTTGTGGGTGGTTGATAGCATGGTGCGTACCCCTGCTCGTCGTTTTCTCGCTATCGTGCTGGGGATTGCCGGGGGCTTTGCGATTTTTATCTGGCTAACGCCTCCCGCGGAGTACCTGCCCGAAGGTGAAGAGGCCAAGACGTTTGCCAGCATGAACGCCCCGGCGAGCTATAACCTGGCGACCATGGATGCCATTGCCCAAACCCTGCAGCGTGAGCTTGAACCCCATGTAGGCGCCGAACCTGAAAAATTTGAGCGTGGCGATACCGATGTTCCACCGATTCGCACCATGGGCATTCAGGCCGAAGCCCAGAGCCTGCGTATTATTGCGGAAACCATCGACCCCACCCATATCGACGCTTTGATGGACGCCCTCACCCAGCGCTATGAACAGTACCCAGATATGCGCGCTTTCGCCGCCCGCGGCTCGATTATCTCCAGCAACGATGGTGGTACGCGCAGTATTACCCTGGATATCGCGGGCAATGATTTAGACGAGCTTTATACTACCGCCAATGCGATTTACCAGCGCGCCCAGACGGTTTTCGACAACCCGCGCATTCAGTCGAGGCCCTCTGCGTTAGACCTTGGCCAGCCGCTGATTGAAATTTACCCTAACTGGGAGCGCGCCGCCGAAGTTGGCATGGATACCGGCGAGCTGGGCACCACCGTGGCGGTGCTTACCAACGGCGCCTACCTGGATGATTTTTATCTCGACGACGAGAAAATCGATCTTTACGGGTACGGCCCCGAAGCAGGCGATATTGACCTGGATGCCCTGGCTACTCTGCCAATTCACACCCCGTCGGGCATTAACATTCCTCTCAATACCCTCGCTGAAATCCGCGAAACGGTCGGCACCGCCACGATACGCCGAGTAGATGGTCGCCGCAGTGTCACCCTGGACGTTATTCCACCGCGCAGCGTGGCGCTGGAAGCCGGCATCGAGCGGATGCAGCGCGAGGTAATTGATTACCTGAGCGATGAGGGCAAGCTGCCCGCCAACATCAATGTCACCGTGAGTGGTGCCGGGGATCAGTTAGACGCCACCCGCCAAGCGCTAACAGGTAATGCGCTGATTGCGCTGGCGATTGTGTATCTATTGCTGGTGGCCATTTTTGCCCATTGGGGTTACCCGCTACTAATTCTGGCCACGATTCCGTTAGGCGCTGCGGGCGGGATTGTCGGGCTCTGGCTAATGAACAGCGTAGGCGCTCAGTTGCCCAAGATTGGCTTAAATGCCATCAGCCAGCCGTTCGATATGATCACTATGCTGGGCTTTTTGATTTTGATGGGCACGGTGGTCAACAACCCGATACTGGTGGTGCATCAGGCGAGGGAGAATCTACGCACGGCGAGCATGGGGGTTCGTGAAGCCGTTCAGCAGGCAGTGGAAAGCCGCCTACGGCCTATCGCCATGACCACTCTCACTACCCTGTGCGGTCTATCACCACTGGTATTTCTTCCGGGGGAAGGCACCGAGCTTTACCGCGGCGTCGGTGCCATTGTGCTATTCGGACTACTCGGCACGGCGATTGTCACCGTTACCTTTTTGCCAGCCCTCACCGTTGCGGTGCTTAGCTGGAGACCTAAAAGGGCGAACTAAAAGTTGGCGAGCTAGAAAAACAACCGTTTAAGTGCCAAGCCCGGGTCACTTTCACGCATAAAGGCTTCGCCGACCAGAAAACCATTGACGTTATGATCGCGCATCAGTTCAACGTCATCGCGAGTGTGAATGCCAGATTCGGTAATCACCGTGATGCCTTCAGGAATTCGCGGTAGCAGATCCAGGGTGGTGTTCAGGCTGGTTTCAAAGGTGTGCAGGTTACGGTTGTTGATACCCACTAGCTTTAGATCCAGCGCTAAGGCGCGCTCTAGTTCGTCCGCATCGTGGACTTCGACCAGTACATCCATACCCAACGCAATAGCCTGCTGGTTCAGGTCGCGTAGCTGTGCGTCGTCCAGTGCAGCCACGATCAGCAAAATACAGTCCGCACCGATCGCCCGCGCTTCACAGACCTGATAGCCGTGGGTAATAAAGTCTTTGCGAATCACCGGCAGCGTGCAGACATCACGGGCAGCAATCAAATAGTCTTCGTGTCCCTGAAAAAAGTCCGCGTCGGTGAGTACCGACAAACAGGCCGCGCCGCCCTGGGCATAGCTTTTGGCAATATCCGAAGGATGAAACTCTTCACGAATCACTCCCTTTGAGGGCGAGGCTTTTTTCACCTCGGCGATGATGGCCGGATCCCCCTCCGCAATGCGCGTGTTGAGCGCATCGATAAAGCCACGCGGTGCGCTTTGCTGCTTCCCGAGGGCGAGCAGATCTGCCTCTGAAACGGCCTGACGGCGCTCGGCCACTTCCTGCTCTTTGCGAGCCAGAATGCGCGTTAAAATAGTCGGCGTTGCCTGTTGAGTCATGATGATCTCGTCTTGTTTAAATACTTATCTTTTTTAACAGCCTACTGCTTAAAAACGCTGGTAAAGTGCGAAAGCTCTTTGAGTTTTTCGAGCGGCAGTTTGGAGGCTTGTGCGTCCTGGGCCACCATCACGCCCTCTTTCAAGGTATCTGCAACGCCTGAACAATAAAGCGCAGCCCCCGCGTTTAGCGCGACCATATCGGCAGCGGCGCCCTCACCGGAAAGCGCTGCCTTGACCAGGCGCAGGCTGTCTTCGGCGTTGTTGGCTTTCAGCGTTGCCAGGCTCTGGCGCTCAATGCCCAGCTCTTCAGGCGTAATGGTGTACTGGCTAATCTCACCCTCTTTTAGTTCAGCTACCAAGGTGGGGCTGGCCAGGGAGATCTCATCCAGGCCGTCTTCAGAGTGGACGACCATCACGTGGCGGCTGCCCAAGGCTTTCAGCACTTCCGCCATTAATGGCACTAACTCCGGCGCGTAAACACCCAGTACTTGGTTGGGTGCGCCAGCAGGGTTGGTCAGCGGGCCCAAAATATTAAACAGCGTGCGTACGCCCATTTCCCGGCGCGGGCCAATGGCATAGCGCATCGCCGGATGGTGGTTGGGTGCGAACATAAAGCCTACGCCTACCTGCTCAATACAGCGCGCTACCTGGTCAGGTTTGAGATCCAGGTAGATACCCGCCACATCGAACAGATCCGCACTACCCGACGACGACGAAACGCTGCGGTTACCGTGTTTGGCCACATGGGCGCCAGCAGCAGCGGCGACAAAACTGGCGGCGGTGGATACATTAAACAGGTTGGCGCCATCGCCACCGGTGCCGACGATGTCCACAATGTTTTCTGCATCCAGCTCAACGCGCTTCATCAGCTCTCGCATTACCTGAGCGGCGGCGCTGATCTCTACCGCACTTTCGCCTTTCATGGCTAAACCAACCAGCAGGCCACCAATTTGCGCATCCGTAGCATCGCCAGTCATGATCTGGCGCATCAAGGTGTGCATGGCATCGAAAGAGAGGTCTTCGCGGCGCATCACCGCATTAATCGCATCTCGCATTTGCATGAGCAGAGGGGCCCCTAAAAGCGTGTGAAACCGGCCATCAGCCGCGTTTTAAAAAGTTGGCCAACAGTTCATGGCCTTGGCGGGTAAGAATCGACTCGGGGTGAAACTGCACCCCTTCAATATCCAGCTCGCGGTGACGAAACCCCATGACTAACCCTGGGGTTATGTCGTCATCGCCTGTCCAGGCAGTGACTTCTAAACAATCGGGCAGGCTAGCTTTATCGACGACCAAAGAGTGATAGCGGGTAACCTCAACAGGATTATCCAGTCCCTCAAACACACCCTGATTAGCGTGCAGCACCGCAGAGGTTTTTCCGTGCATGACCTGCGGAGCGTGCACGACCTTGCCACCATATACTTGGCCAATCGCCTGATGGCCCAAGCAGACGCCTAAAATAGGCAGCTTACCAGCAAAGTGTTTGATGGCGGCCATGGAGATCCCCGCCTCGTTGGGCGTACAGGGGCCTGGCGATACCACCAAGTGCGTTGGCGCCAGCGCTTCAATTTGCTCAATGGTGATGTCGTCATTGAGGTGAGTGATCACTTCCGCGCCCAGCTCACCCAGGTACTGCACGATGTTAAACGTGAAGCTGTCGTAATTATCCAGCATGAGGACTTTACGCGCTGACTGCTTTCGCACCGACTGAGCTTGCGCCATTACCCCATTTACTCCATTGCGTCATTTCGACCACAGATAAAACCACTAATGCGGTGATGATACCGCAACCGAGCACTCCCTTGCAGGGGTTAAGTGCCGACTCGCGCGCCACCCCGCGTTAGCCGACAGGCGGCATACTTGAACTCGGGGATTTTGCCGTATGGATCGAGCGCCGGGTTGGTGAGCAGATTGGCGGCGGCTTCCGCGTAGGCGAAGGGCACAAACACCATGCCATCGGGAATTTTCGGATCCACCCGTGCGGCCAGCGTAATCGTGCCGCGACGAGTGGTGATGGTCAGCGGATCTCCCGGCGCCACGCCCAAACGATTGAGTTCCCCAGCTGAAAGACTGGCCACGGCCTCGGGCTCTAGGGCGTCCAATACCATGCTGCGCCGGGTCATAGAACCCGTATGCCAATGCTCCAGCTGTCGCCCGGTGGTGAGTACTGTTGGATAATCGTCATCCACTGGTTCGTCGGGCGGCAAGGGACGCGTGGGGGCAAATTTGGCGCGCCCTCCGGCGCGGGGAAAAGCGTCGCTAAATACCACGTCTTGGCCGGGGGCATCTTCAGATGCGCAGGGATAAGTGACCGAGCCTTCTCGCGCCAAGCGCTCCCAACTGATGTGATTTAGGGAAGCCATACCCTGCTGCATCTCAGCAAACACTTCTTGGGGGTGGGTATAATTCCATGCCAAATCAAAGCGGTTGGCAATCTGTTGAATAATCCACCAGTCGGGTTTGGCCTCGCCGGGGAGCGGCAGTGCAATGCGCCCCAATTGAACCTGGCGATTGGTGTTGGTCACCGTGCCCTCTTTTTCCGGCCACGCGGATGCGGGCAAAATCACGTCGGCAAACTGAGCGGTTTCGGTGACAAACAGATCCTGCACCACCAAATGTTCCAACTTGCCCAGCGCCGCCCGAGCGTGGTGTAGATCGGGGTCAGACATCGCCGGATTTTCGCCCAAAATATACATACCGCGCACCTGACCCGCGTGAATGGCATCCATGATTTCTACCACCGTCAGGCCTGGTTCGGCATCTAACGACGTGCTCCATAGTTCTTCAAAGGCGGCACGCAGCTGAGCATCGCCTACCGGCTGATAGTCCGGTAATACCATGGGTATCAGGCCCGCATCCGACGCCCCCTGTACGTTATTCTGGCCGCGCAGTGGATGCAGGCCAGTGCCAGGACGCCCGGTGTGGCCACAGGCCAGCGCCAAGGAGATTAAGCAGCGGGCGTTGTCGGTGCCGTGGGTATGCTGGGAGATACCCATGCCCCAGAAGATCATGGCCTTTTCTGCATTGGCGTAGCGGCGGGCAATGTCGCGAATCATGCTGGGCGCAACGCCGCATAGCTCGCTCATCGATTCGGGTGTGCTCATCGCTACGCTCTGCTTCAGCGCTTCGAATCCCTCGGTATGCTCAGCAATATACGTCTCGTCGTAGAGCGCTTCAGCAATAATCACGTGAAGGATAGCGTTGAACAGCGCTACGTCCGCCCCTGGTTTAAAACGCACGCTCAGGGTGGCGTAGGCGTCCAGCGCCTGGCCGCGGGGGTCGAGAATAATGATTTCGGTGCCGCGCTTGGCGGCCTGCTTAAAAAACGTCGCCGCCACAGGGTGATTCACGGCGGGGTTGCAGCCAGTGAGAATCACCACGTCTGCTTCCAATGCCTGCATAAACGAGGCGGTCACCGCCCCCGAACCCAAACACTCCATCAGCGCGGCAACGGAGCTGGCGTGACAAAGCCGCGTACAGTGGTCGACGTTGTTGTTGCCAAAGCCGGTGCGTACCAGTTTCTGAAATAGCCAGGCCTCTTCATTGGAGCACTTGGCACTGCCCAACCCCGCTAGCGCGCTTGGGCTATACTGGTGTTTTAACTTAGCCAAGCCGTCCGACGCAGCGCTTAACGCTTCTTCCCAAGTCGCTGCACGAAAATGCGTGAGCGGCTGAGCAGGATCAAAACTAGGATCCAAGCTTTTCGGAACGCCGGGCTTACGAATCAGCGGCGTCTTTAAACGCGCTGGATGACTGGGGTAATCAAAACCAAAGCGACCTTTCACGCACAACCGGTTGTGATTAGAGGGGCCGTCGCGCCCTTCTACGTAGGCGATAGTCTCGTCTTTAATATGGTAGGTAAGCTGACAGCCCACACCACAGTAGGGGCAAACTGAATCAACTTGGCGATCAACGGCCTTTGAGTCGCCCTGCCCCACAGCGTTCATCAGCGTCGCCGGCATTAACGCCCCCGTCGGACAGGCCTGCACACACTCGCCGCAGCCCACGCAGGTGCTTGCCCCCATGGGGTCGTCAAAGTCGAAGATTATTTTGGACGCTGCACCGCGATGAGCAACACCAATCACATCATTGCTTTGTACTTCACGGCAGGCACGCACACAGAGGGTACACTCAATGCAGGCATCTAAATTAACCTGCATGGCAGGATGGCTGGTGTCCACCGTTTGATCTGGACTCAGCGCCTCTTCACGCCGAGGCGGTAGCCAGGCTTTCACAGCATTCTCCTCAACGCCTAGCTGGTCGGCCATCGCCCAAAAATGGCTGGAGCGATCCGGGCTTTGTTGACGCGAGGGCTGATCCGCCATCAGTAGCTCTAATACCCCTTCCCTAGCCACTTTAACGCGCTCAGAGCTTGCACTATGCACCACCATATTAGGCATGGCCTCACGCAGGCAACTGGCCGTTAGGGCGCGCTCGCCCTCCACCTCGACCATACACACGCGGCAGTTGCCATCGGCGCGGTAGCCAGGGGCGTCTTTAAAGCACAGGTGGGGGATGGTTTCCCCGGCACGCTTGGCAACCTGCCACAGGGTTTCGCCAGCGTAGGCGCTTATTTCGGCACCGTCCAAGGTAAGCGTAAACGGGGCGGTCACAGCGCATCTCCTTTTGCCGCATCACTGACAATAATCTGTTGCTGACTCAGCTCAGTACGAAAATCTTTTAGCAGCCCCAACACCGGATTAGGCGCCGCCTGGCCCAGACCACAGATAGAAGCGTCCTGCATCACCTGGGCCAGCCGGGTTAACTGGCCAACGTCCCAGTCGTTTCGCTCTAGCAGGGTAAGCATTTTTTCAGTGCCCACTCGACAAGGTGTGCACTGGCCGCAGGATTCATCGGCAAAAAACGCCAGCAAGTTGGTCGCCACCGCTTGCAAATTATCCTGCTGAGACAACACGATTACCGCCGCAGAACCGATAAAACAACCGTGAGCCTGAAGCGTATCAAAATCCAGCGGGATATCCGCTTTGCTGGCGGGCAAAATCCCCCCCGAGGCACCGCCGGGTAGATAGGCCGCCAACTGATGCCCCTCCGCCATACCGCCACAATACTCGTCAACTAATTCGCGCAGGGTAATGCCCGCAGGGGCAAGGTAAACCCCTGGATGTTTGACCCGACCAGAGACCGAAAAGCTGCGTAGCCCTGAGCGACCATTGCGGCCTTGGCCGGCAAACCATTCGGCGCCCTTCTGCCAAATCGGCGCGATCCAGTATACCGTCTCAACGTTATTGACCAACGTCGGGCAGCCAAACAGCCCCTGTTGCGCCACGTAGGGCGGACGATGGCGAGGCTTGCCTGGTTTGCCCTCCAGCGACTCAATCAGCGCCGACTCTTCACCGCAAATGTAGGCGCCTGCTCCTCGACGTAGCACGATAAATCCAGCATCTACCCACCCTGCATACTCAAGCTCTTCAATCGCTTCACCCAGCACACGGTGAAGCCCAGGGTACTCGTCGCGCAGATAGATATACAGCGCCTTGGCTTCTACCGCCCAGGCGCTGATCAGTGCACCTTCTAAAAACTGATGAGGTGATTTTTCGAGGTGGTAACGATCTTTAAAGGTACCGGGCTCTCCTTCATCAGCATTTATGACGCAGTAGCGCGGCCCAGGCTCTTGGCGAACAAAGTGCCACTTTTTAAAGGTGGGGAACCCCGCGCCGCCGAGCCCTCTTAAGCCCGCTCCTTCCAACGTCGCCATTAGTGCGTCAACGCTGACGTTGCCCGCATGACAGTCGGCCAGCAGTTGATAGCCACCCGCCTGCTGATATGCCTCCAGACGCTGCCATAAAATCGCTTCGGGGTGAAAATGTCCCGTATCCACTACCGCAGCAACGCCTTCGGCGGTAGCAAACTTCACATGGTGGTGGCCCACTTCAACCACCGGCGCGCTATCGCAACGCCCCATACAGGGCGCGCGCAGCACTCGCACCCTCTCTGGATCTAAGCCCGCCTCCAATTTAGCTTTAAGCTGGGCCGCTCCGGCTAACTGGCAAGAGAGCGAGTCACACACTCGCACGGTGGTGTCTGGGGGCGCCGTTTGTCCGTCGTGCAGCACATCAAAGTGGGCATAAAAGGTGGCGGTTTCGTACACTGTCGCCATAGGCAGGTTCATATAGGCCGCTAAAGCCCGCAGTTCAACCAGCGACAAATGGCTATGGGCGTCCTGAATAGCGTGCAAATGCTCCAGCAACTGATCGTGTTGACGCATACTGGGCTGCTTTCGCTCGTCACCCAGTAGCGCTCTTAACGACACCAGCGCCACGGGGGATAGATCGCGGCCTTGGGGATGGCCACGCCGACGCCGCAAAGAAGAAACCGTTCGGTCAGTCATAAGACACGCTATGCTCAGGAGTGTAATACTATCCAGCATAGTGGCACTTTCCCCTAGAGGGAATCCTCCCTTGGGCAATACTTCTTTCGGCCTGCCGTTGCTTTGAAACTGGCAACGGGCCACCGCAGTCTTTATTATCAGCGGTCTTTTTCGATAGCTTTTTTAGCCAGTTAGGAGCGTGGGATGTCAAAGTGGGTTACCTGGGTATGTACGCTCTTATTCGTCGCGCTGATAAGCGCTGCGCCAGCCTATGCCAGCTCAACGCTTCGCGTTATTGCCTCGTTTTCAGTCATGGAGGAGTTGGTCAAACGAGTGGCTGGCGATACGGTCAGCGTTAACGTCATTGTTCCACGGGGAGAAGATGTCCACCGCTGGGAGTTAACCCCGCCCAATGTGCTGGCCTTAGAAGAGACCCATATTGTGTTTTACAACGGGCTGGGGCTGGAGCCATGGATACGCCACGTTGAGGCGATGTCTCACGACCAGCTCACTCTAGTGGAAGTGGCTAAAAAGGCCGACTATGCACCGCTAATGATCTCGACCGGCCAGTACAAAGGTGAATTAGACCCACACATGTGGATGGATCCAGAGGGAGCTGCGGCCTACATTGATGTCATTGCCGAGACCCTAGCGGAGCATCTCCCGGATCAGGCTGAGGCGTTTTATACCCGCGCTGAAGAGGCACGCAAGGCGCTGAACACTCTAAACCTAGCGGTGAAAGAGCGACTCGAAGGCATTCCACAAACTAACCGTACATTAGTGACCAGCGAAGCAGGTTTTGGCTATTTCGCCCGCGCTTACGCATTTGAAGCGCAAGGCGTATGGGGAGTTAACCATGAGACCCAAGGCAGTGCCCAGGCCATGGCCAAAATGAGCGAATACCTTGCTAATAATCGCCCACGCCCACCAGCGCTGTTTTTTGAAAGCACCACGCCCAGTATTCATATGGACGCCCTGTCACGGGAAGCATCGCTCCCCCTGGCAGGCCCGCTGTATGTCGACTCGCTGAGCGGTGCAGATGGGCCCGCTGCCAACTACTCCGCCATGCTGCACCATAACGCTGAGGTTATGCACACTGCCCTGGGAGGCGCTACGGCTCAGTAGGATCTTGGCGATCAATCAGTCGCCTGGGTCATTTGGGAGCAGTTATTAGCAATTCAGTTAACGAATTAAGCACTAGATCGGGGTGACTGTTTTCAATCGGCTCACCATGGTTATAACCGTAGGGTAGCGCAAGGGAAGTAAAACCCGCCGCCTTACCGGCAGCCATATCATGCCGTGAATCGCCAACCATCACACACTCAGCTGGCGGTATTTGGCAGTGTTGAGCGGCATGCAGCAGCGGTAAAGGGTGGGGTTTCTTTTCGGCCAGTGAATCACCGCCGATCCATAGGGTAAAGTAGCTCAGCAGTTCGAAGTGCTTTAACAGAGGCTCAATAAAGCGCTCGGGTTTATTGGTGATCAACACCAGCATCAAACCGTGTTGATGCAGTGCCTTAAGCGTCTGCTGAGCCCCAGGGTAGAGCGTCGTCAGTGTATTGGGTGCAGCGCCATAGTGGCGCATAAAAGCCTCGTAGGCGCGCTGCTGAAGCATGGGATCAGGTGTCGCGTTTAACGCCCAATTCAAGGCTCTTTCGACTAACACTGGCGCACCGTTGCCGACCCAGTCGCGTACTTTTGTATCGTCTGGCTCGGGCAGAGCTAACTCTTTTAATGTGCGCGCCACGGCAGCGGCAAGATCCGGCACTGAATCGATCAGGGTGCCGTCTAAATCGAAGGCAATCAGCCGCTTACCCTGAAGTACAGCGTGTAGCGCTGTATCGTCTATTGGGTGAATCTTCAATGCTCTCTACCTCGTTTTAATTTAAACATCAGTTTACCCCCTCAAAGCAAACGTTCGCATTAGTCAGACGCGTGAGAACCTTCTATGCTAGGGCTATTTTAGTTAAGGAGGTAGTGATATGCCCACTCCCAGAATCGTGATTGTTGGCGGCGGCGCGGGTGGCTTAGCCCTCGCCACCCGGTTAGGTCGCACCTTAGGTAAGCGCAAACGCGCAGAAATTGTGCTGCTGGATCGCAATACCACCCATGTCTGGAAACCGCTGCTCCACGAACTGGCCACCGGCGTGCTGAATTCGAGCATGGACGAGGTGGATCTTCGCGGGCATTCATCTGCTCACTTCTATCGCTATCAGCGCGGTTCGCTAACCGGCATCAATCGTGAGCAGCAGACGCTGCAATTAGCGCCGATCCATGATGAGGATGGGCAAGAAGTGCTGCCCGCCCGGGAGCTTGCCTATGACTACCTGGTCATGGCAATAGGCAGCGTTTCCAACGATTTCGGCACGCCCGGCGTGGCGGAGCACTGCCATTTTATTGACTCACCCCAGCAGGCTAAAGCGTTTCAGCGCGATATGATCAATACCTTCCTGCGCTATACCGACCCCAACCTGCGCCAGCATACCCAGTTGACCATTGGCATCGTCGGCGGCGGTGCGACGGGCGTAGAGCTTGCGGCTGAATTGTTTGATGCCTCGCGAATGCTCAACGCCTACGGCGTGACGGCGGAAGATCACCAAACGATTAGCGTTCATTTGATTGAAGCCGCCCCTCGCCTACTCCCAGGGCTCTCCGAACGTATTAGTCAAACCGTCAAAACAGAGCTTGAGAGTTTGGGCGTGACCGTCCACATCGACACCGCCATTAAGGAAGCCCAGGCGCACCAGTTGGTCACCGGTAAAGATGAAGTGATCGAGACCGACATAAACGTGTGGGCAGCGGGGATTAAAGCGCCACCGTTCTTGACCGAACTTGGCCTTACAACGAATAAGAAAAACCAAATTGAAGTGAACAGAACCCTGCAAAGCATTGATGATGAGAAGATTTTTGCCCTGGGCGACTGCGCCAGTTGCCCAATGGGTGAGGATAGCAGCGTGCCGCCTCGCGCCCAGGCGGCTCATCAACAGGCTAAGCTACTGGCCAAAAACTTGGTCAACCAACTGGAAGGCAAACCGCTCGCCGATTTCCGCTACCGCGATCACGGCTCGCTGGTATCGCTGGCCCGCTTTGATGCGGTGGGCAATTTAATGCGGAGTTCCGCCTCCAAGGGGCTGTTTTTAGAGGGCTGGCTGGCTCGCCAAGCCTATGCATCGCTCTACCGCATGCACCAGCTCTCTATTCATGGGGCGCCGAAGACGGGACTCGCGTGGCTGGTTGATAAACTTAATCGTTACTTAAAACCGCGCATGAAGCTTCACTAAGCGACACTTAGAGACCCTTTACTTGGCCAGCGCCGCACGCATCTGCTTGATTACCGTGTCATAGCCGTGTGGGTCGCTGGCTTGGTGGGCGCTGAATATAGCTGAGCCCGCCACGAACATATCGGCGCCCGCGGCGGCGATTTCAGCGATATTATCCACTTTCACCCCACCGTCGATTTCCAGGCGAATCGGACGTCCTGAGGCATCAATACGCGCCCGCGCTTCGCGTAGTTTGTTTAGCGTGCCGGGAATAAAGGACTGCCCGCCAAAACCAGGGTTAACGCTCATCAGCAGTACCATATCGACTTTATCCATCACATAGTCGAGGTAAGAGAGCGGCGTGGCGGGGTTAAACACTAAGCCTGCTTTACAACCACCATCACGAATTAACTGCAGCGAACGGTCAACGTGCTCCGAGGCTTCCGGGTGAAAAGTAATGTAGCTGGCACCCGCTTCGATAAAATCACTGATCATACGGTCTACCGGCTTGACCATTAAATGCACGTCAATCGGTGCCGTCACCCCGTGCTGGCGCAGTGCTTTGCATACCATGGGGCCTATGGTGAGGTTGGGCACATAGTGATTGTCCATGACATCGAAATGCACCACATCCGCGCCAGCCGCCAGCACGTTGTCGACTTCCTCGCCAAGCCGCGCAAAGTTAGCGGAAAGAATAGAGGGGGCAATCAAAAAGTCCTGCGCAGCGGTCATAACAGGTTCCTAAATTAACAAGGGAATGAGTCCGCTATGTTACCAGAGCCACCCGCTAAGCCCCATCACTCAGAGGCTCTTACATTGTGCATCGATGCACACCCATATTCTTAAATAGAATATAAAACATGATTGTAATTCCACATTGATAGATTTAACCTTGCCAGTATTGCGACACAACACGCTTACTGTTTTAAGGAGTCTTTTATGGCACTGCCAACAATTTTCCGCCGCAGCCTGATTGCGATGGCACTAGGCGTTACGGTAAGTGGAACCGCCGCCGCCCAAGAGCGGGAACTGCTCAACTCATCTTACGATATTGCTCGCGAGCTATTTGCGGCGATAAACCCTGAATTTCAAGCCTGGTGGCAGGAGGAGCACGGTGAAGAGATTGAGATCAGCCAATCACACGGCGGCTCCTCTGCCCAAGCGCGAGCCATCTTGCAGGGCCTTCGGGCCGATGTGGTGACCTTCAACCAAGTCACCGATGTGCAGGTACTCGCCGATGCAGGGCTAGTGGCTGAAGATTGGCAGGATGCGTTTGAGAACAACGCCTCGCCCTATTACTCCACTACCGCGTTCCTAGTGCGTAAAGGCAATCCCAAAGGCATCGAAAGCTGGGACGACCTAGTTAAAGAAGACGTGGAGATGGTGTTCCCCAACCCCAAAACCTCGGGTAATGGACGCTATACCTACTTAGCTGCCTGGGGCTTTGCCGAAAACGAATTCGACGGCGATGAAGCGCAAATCGAAGACTTTATGCGCACCTTCTTGGCCAACGTAGCGGTATTTGATACCGGCGGTCGTGGGGCGACCACCAGCTTTATCGAGCGTGAAATTGGCGATGTGCTGATTAGCTTTGAGTCGGAAGTCAACAATATTCGTAGCGAATACGGTAGCGATGATTACGAAGTGATTGTGCCACCCGTTAGCATTCTGGCCGAGTTCCCGGTGGCGGTTGTCGGCGAGAACGCTGAACGCAACGGTAACAGCGACTTGGCCCAGAGCTATCTTGAGTACCTCTATACCGAAGAGACCCAGCGACTGCTGGCGGGCTTCAACTACCGGGTGCATAACGAAGCGGTAGTTGAAGAGTTTGCTGATCACTTCCCGGAAACCGAATTGCTCGAAGTTGACGATGTGTTCGGCAGCTGGGACGAGGCAATGGAAACTCACTTTGGCAGTGGTGGCCTTCTCGACCAGTTACAGCGTCGCTAATATTCACCTATGAGCCAACCTGAACTATGAGTCAACTTGCCACCTGGCGATCCGGCAGCACACGCGTGCTGCCGGGTTTTGGCCTTTCTATGGGTATCAGCGTGCTGTTTATCTCGCTGGTACTGCTGCTGCCGATAACCGGCCTGTTTAGCCAGTTAGCGGGGCTTAGCTTTGCCGAGTACTGGGCGATCATCACCGAAGGTCGCGTCGTCGCCAGCTATATGGTCACCATTGGCGCGGCGGCGGTGGCCGCCATCATCAACGCTATCTTTGGGCTATTACTGGCGTGGGTATTGGTGCGCTATGAGTTCCCCGGCAAACGGCTGCTCGACGCGCTGATGGATCTCCCTTTCGCGCTGCCCACGGCCGTGGCAGGCATTACGCTGGCAACGCTTTACGCCAGCAGCGGCTGGATGGGTAGATTGCTGGAGCCGTTAGGTTTTCAAGTCGCTTACACCTGGGTAGGTATTGCCCTAGCCATGGCCTTTACCAGCATCCCATTTGTGGTGCGCACGGTGCAGCCGGTGCTGGAAGACCTGCCCGCGGAGGTCGACGAAGCCGCCATGTCGCTCGGTGCTACCGACGGTGTGGCATTTCGTCGTGTCATCCTGCCGCATATCTGGCCTGCTTTGGTGACCGGTACTGGGCTTGCGTTTGTACGTTCGCTGGGCGAGTTCGGCGCAATTATCTTTATCGCCGGCAATATGCCTTACGAAACGGAAATCACCGCACTGATGATTTTCGTCAAGCTGCAAGAATATGACTATGCCGGGGCATCAGCGATTGCCTCGGTAGTGCTGTTTGTCTCCCTGGCGCTGCTGCTGGCGATCAACATTTGGCAGGGCCGCTTTGTGCGCCGTCTGCATGGAGGTAAGGGGTAATGCGTCGAATTGGTGATGCGCCGCTTATACGGCGTCTGCTGATAGGTGTCGCCCTGGTGCTATCAGCGCTTTTTTTACTGCTGCCGCTAGTGGCCATTTTTGCTCAAGCATTCTCTCAGGGCGTTATGGTCTTCTGGGCCAACGTGAGTAATACCTTTACCCTGCATGCAATTGGCTTAACGTTGGTGATCGCGCTGTTAACCATTCCAGTATGTTTGGTGTTTGGCGTTGCCCTGGCATGGCTGGTTACGCGTTTCAGCTTTCCCGGACGGCGCATTCTGCAAACGCTAATCGATATTCCTTTTGCGGTATCCCCCGTTGTGGCTGGTCTTATCTACCTCCTGCTATACGGCCGCAACGGCTGGATCGGCGGATGGCTGGATACTTACGATATCCAGCTAATGTTCTCCTGGCCGGGCATTCTAATGGTGACCATCTTTGTGACCTGCCCCTTTGTTGCCCGCGAATTGATTCCGTTGATGCAGGCGCAAGGTTCTCGTGAAGAGGAGGCAGCCGTGACGCTGGGCGCATCCGGCTGGACAACCTTTCGTCGCGTCACGCTGCCCAACATTCGCTGGGCACTCCTGTATGGTGTGATTCTTACCAACGCCCGTGCAGTGGGTGAATTTGGTGCCGTATCAGTGGTCTCTGGCGCTATACGCGGCAAGACCAATACGCTGCCTCTGCACCTTGAGCAGCTTTATCAGGATTATAATGCCGTGGGGGCGTTTGCCTGCGCGGCCCTACTCGCATTGATTGCCCTACTGACGCTCGCCGCCAAGGCCGGGCTGGAATGGCGCGCAGCGCGCCGGGAGGCATTTGCATGAGCATTCGCTTACACAATATCGCTAAGCACTTCGGCAATACCCAGGCGTTAGAGCCGATCAATCTGGATATTCACGAAGGCGAGTTGGTCGGCCTACTCGGCCCTTCGGGTTCGGGCAAAACCACCCTATTGCGGATTATTGCGGGCCTGGAAAATGCAGACCGATCTCCTAAGCCGGGTAAGATTCTGTTTGGCGATCGCGATGTCACCAACGTGCATGTGCGCGACCGGCGTATCGGCTTCGTCTTTCAGCACTACGCGCTGTTTCGCCATATGAGCGTCTACGACAACGTGGCCTTTGGGCTGACCGTACTGTCGCGAAAGCGTCGTCCCAGTAGCGGCGAAATTCGTGCCCGGGTATTTAGGCTGCTGGAAATGGTTAAGTTAGAGCACCTTGCCAATCGCTATCCTGCTCAGCTATCAGGTGGCCAGCAGCAGCGGGTCTCTCTGGCTCGCGCCTTAGCCGTGGAGCCTGAAGTACTGCTACTGGACGAACCATTTGGCGCACTCGATGCCAAGGTACGCCAAGAGCTACGCCGCTGGCTGCGCCATCTCCATGACGAACTTAACTTTACCAGCGTGTTTGTGACTCACGATCAGGAAGAAGCGCTGGAGTTATCTGACCGCGTGGTGGTAATGAGCAATGGCCGTATTGAGCAGATCGATACCCCCGATGACCTCTACCGCACGCCCAAAAATCGCTTTGTGTTTGAGTTTCTGGGCGATGTGAATCATCTCGAAGGCAAGGTAAGCAACGGCGTTTTAACCTGCGGAGACGCCTATTGGCACGTTGACCTGCCCGACGGCCATCAGGAGCTATTGCTACGCCCCCACGAAGTGCGCCTAACCGAGCAGCCTACCGCTGAGAGCCACCTGCCGGTCACGATCACAGCGATCTCACCAGTCGGTGCTGAAGTGCGCGTGGAGCTTGAAGCTGATTGGCTCGCCCAGCCGTGGCTGGCCACCATACGTCATACCGATTTTGAACACTTGGCGCTACAACGTGGGCAGCGCTTATTCGCTCACCCCCGCCACTGGCGTCGTTTTCCTAAAGTAGAAGCAGAAGCGGCGGAACAAACCCGCGTTGCATAACGCAGCAGAAGCGCTAGCGCGCCCGAGGAGGGGTAGCTAGCGTTAGCATTTCATCGGATTAGCTCAGCAACGCATTTGCCTAAAGGTTAAGCTCACTCGTGGCTCAACATTTTTCTTGGTTTTGGGCAGACTGTGTAACCAATTTTTTTGCGTATGGCCTTTCATAATCAACAGGCTACCGTGCTCTAACGTAAGCGAAACACTCTCCCCTGTTTGTCTATGTTTAAACGAAAACTTCCTTTCTCCGCCTAAGGTCAATGCCCCGATGACCCCATTCTCGACAAGGTCTTTCTCGGCATCACTGTGCCAACTCATGCCTTCCTCGCCTGAACTATAAAAATTGCACAGGCACGAATTAAACGTCTCTCCACAGTCGCTCTCCACCCGCTGCTTAATTTCGCGCAGGAAGTCCGGCCATACCAACGCCTTCTTGGTATACCCGGAGTAGGTATAGGAGACCGGCTCATCCGCATACCAAGCTATTTTCCTCTTTGTAACGATCTCTTTCCCGTAAATAAACGCGCGATCATGCTCCCAGCTTAGTTCGCTTAAGCACTTGATTAAATAACTATCGGCGGTAGCTAAGTCTGAGATTTTGCCATAATAATAAGCAAAACCATCGTGTGGAAGCAGATTAATCAACTTCATATCATCGTTTTCAAACAGATCTGTAAACGTCATAGCTGTGCCTATTTTGTGCTCACTACAAAGACAGCAAGAAACGGGTTTTCCACACCATTAAGAAGGCAATACTATGTCTCACTGTGCCAACCCAATCGCCATTTGACTAATAGAAACCTTGAAAAGGGCATAAAATGAGAACAATAGACTATTTACGCCTACTGTCGCTAGCCGCTATCTGGGGAGCAAGCTTTCTCTTTATGCGAATCGCCTCCCCGGCGATAGGCCCGATCAACACAGCGTTTTTTAGAGTCTTTTTTGGGCTCATGGGTTTGGCTGTAATCATCGTTATCATACGTAAAAGCCTTGCGTTCAGAGGCAAACTAGGCAAAATTTTGATTTTGGGTGCCATAAACTCAGGCATTCCATTTCTTATGTACAGCATAGCCGCCACGTTACTACCTGCTGGCTATTCAGCGATTTTAAATGCGACAACGCCTTTAACGGGTGCCATGATCGGCTTTTTTATCTTTAGCGAGAGATTAACTATAAAAAAATGGCTGGGTGTAACGCTAGGTATTGTTGGCATCACCGTTATTACCACCGTGGGTGATTCAAATATTGTTGGCAACATCTATATTGGCGTTGCTGCCTGTATCATAGCCACTATTGGTTACGGCTTTGCGGGCTTTCTTACCCGAAAGTGGATAACCCAACAGGGCGGCCTGGATTCAACCCTGGTTGCGTTTGGCAGCCAAATAGGCGCTACCGCTTTTCTCACTCCCTTTTTGCTTTGGAACATTTCATCTGGCCCCAGCATTGATTGGCTCCAAGGTGATGTGTGGTTCAGTCTGCTAGCTGTCGGCTTTTTATGCACCTCCCTCGCTTATATTCTTTATTTTCGACTGGTCGCCGACATTGGGCCGTTAAGGTCGCTCACCGTTACATTCTTAGTGCCACCCTTCGCTGTGTTGTGGGGCTTTTTAGTTCTTGATGAAACAATTTCCAGCGGATTTTTACTTGGTTCATTGATCGTTTTACTGTCAGTCTGGCTAATCGTGGGACCCGATTCGAAAAAAGCAGCCTGAAGCCCCCGTTAGCTTCACTTTTCAACCATCACAGTGGCGTAGCGCAAAACAAGCCCTGGAACATACCGCCAACGCGTCACCCGCGTTATACTGGTGTTTTAGCCATAGCGGAGGAAGACCATGCTTCGGCGTCACTTTTTACGGATTTCAGGTGTACTGCTTGCCAGTGCATGGCTTGCTGGTTGCGCCAGCCCCCAATACTTGCAGCTCAGTCCTGAGCGCAGCGCACAGGTGCCGCAAGTTGGCTCAGGCCAGCAGGTTACTGTTATTGCCCAGGATGGCCGCGAGAGCGACATTATCGGTAATCGTGCTGGCGGCGGCATGTCGACCGCACATATTACCGTTAGCAGCCACGAGCTGATTCCGCGTTTGCAGGAAGAGGCTGAGCGTGCAGTACGAGATATGGGCTTTAGCCCTACCACCGAGCAGGCCCAGGGCCGCCCAAGCTTAACGCTGGAACTTGCCAGCCTGAACTATGCCCGTGGCGACAGCGGCCAGCCGCTGGTCGATGAAGCGCGTCTTGAAGGTGTTTTCCGCGCTATCGCTCAAAACAAGGGAACCACCTATACCGGCACCTACACCTCACGCCGTACTCAGGGCTACGCCCTGAAGCCCGATGCCGACAGCAATACGCGAATGCTAAGCGATCTACTCAGCGATGGCATGAACCGTGTTTTTAGCGACCCGGAATTAGGCCGTTTACTCGCACGTTAAGATATCTCCTTAAAGCAATACCACAGGCACGGGCTGCACCTTCATAACGCTATTGTTAACGTTAAAGGCGCGGCCCGCGTCGTTCTAGCGCCCACACACTCTCCGTTCGGCCACGCTCATCCGGGCTACCCTCTTCCAGAAATGTTAACGTGAAATTAGCGGTGAACAAGCTTTCGATCTCGCTAGCGGGCACGCTATAGGGCGGCCCAGCATTACCATCGTTATGCGACAGGCTAATCAGCAGTCCTTTGGCACCAGGTGGTACCAATTGCGCAAGGTGGAACGCATAGCGCTGCCGAGTGGCTGGCGGCAGCGCTATTAGCGAAGCACGATCATAAAACGCGCCAATCTCAGCGGCTTGTTGTATATGCAGGTGAAAAAAGTCCCCGCACCATAATTCCACACTGCCCTGGCGGGAGATCGTAAACCCTGCCTGACGGTAACGGGATACTGCAGTGCTACGCTGAACCAAAAACTGCTCAATGGCTTCAGGGGCAAACTCGATCCCCAGCACTGGATACCCTTTATCCGCCAGCCAGCGCATATCCAGGCTTTTACCGCACAGCGGCACCAGCACCTTGGTGCGATTAGCAACGTCAAGGGACGCCCAATGGCGCAACAGTGCCGGGTGCGCCTGCTGCAAGTGAAAGCCAATACGCCCTTCTTGCCAGCGCTTGCGCCATTGATCGCTCATTGTCTAACCACCTTGTCATCGCTTGCGCTATCTGCGGATAGGGTTTACACGCAGATAGGGCTTACCGCGCTTTTAGAACCAACGGTCACGCTTTTTACGCCGACGCGGCAGATGCGGCACAATCAGCCCCACCAACAAGCCCGCGCCAGCGACACCGCCGCCATACATAAAGTAACGCATCAGTAGGTCTTCTTCCTGGGTTTCCAAACGAGCCTGAAGCCCTCTAACCTGCTGGCGCGACTGCTCTGCCTGGCTATCTAACGCCTGATTGCTCGCTTCGAGCTCGGCAATACGGCGTTCGCGAACTTCAAGCGTTTCAGTCATTGAGGCAGTACGCTGCTCCCAGGTTTCATTGATACCCTCAAGCTCGGCGGTTAACTCTTCTACCTGCGCTTCTAACGCGGGTAGCTGCTCCACCGCACTCGGCGTTTGCTGAAGCTCATTGCTCAACACCCAGACCGCATTGCCGTCGCTGTTGCGCACACGGGTGTAGTCACCGCTGGTTTCCAGCACCTCCACCTGCTCACCTGCGTTGAGCGTACCGATGATCCGGTATCCATCGGTGGGGCCGCTGCGCACATAGGTGCTCAACTCATCGGTCACCCACGCTTGGTTAGCGGACTGGGCCGTGGCATTGAAGCTGGTAACACTGAGTAAAAGGCCAGCCGCAGCGGCGTAATTTCGATAACGAGTTCTGTTTACTAGCATGACATCATGTCCTGATTAAAAACGCTGCAAGGCGGACGAAGCCAACAGCGCTTATCGCTTAGCTTAGCGGTGCGCTTGTCTCATACGCTTACCCTTCTCCGCGCGGGGGCAACGGAAAGGGACGGGGGAACTCCGCAACCCGGGCATCGGTTTTGACCGCCTTCAATGGTCCTTCGCGCTCTACTTCATCAATGCGCACAATCGCATTTAAGGGCAGGTAGCTACGCTTGACACCATCGAAGGTTCGTTGCAATTTTTCAGTCGCAGGGTCAACCACTACCCGTGAAGCATCGTCAAAGACAAACTCCTCGACTTCAATAAAGCCCCAGAGTTCGCTTTGAAAGATCTCTCGGACGTATAAATCCCAAATTTCACCCTGCTGGTGAACCACCACACGGTAGATCGGCTTGGCCGCCATCTTGGCCTAATCCTCTTGCCATTCGTACATTAAGTTGAACCGCCAAGCTTACCATATTCCTGCCGCTGCGCCTTTAGGCTTACCCCCTTAGAAGGCTTAGCGTTAAGGCGGCGGATAATGCGCTTATTAGCCGGGCATGTCCCCCTCGTGTATGGTAGTCAGCGAAGTTTGGCAATAGTGCTTTTTCACCAAGTAGGAGTCATCAACATGCAGAAAGATCCCAATAAGGGCTATATTGCCCTGCTAGGCTGGAGTCTCAATGCGATTGAAGCGGCCGAAAATTTTGACCGTCGCTACATTGTCGTTGCACCTGATTGGGCGGAAGAGTATTGCCAAAAACATGACATTCCCTACGTGCCTTGGAATTTCGAGCGACTCAATGACCGCTCGATGGAAATTGCCGAGACACTCAAAGAGAAAGGCGTTGATGTCGCCATTCCGCTCTACGAAGAGACCGTTGAGTGGGCCGGGGCCATCAACTCTGTACTACTGGATAACCCGCGCATTTACGGCCAGTCGCTGTTATTGCGCGACAAGGCGCTAATGAAGCGTCGTGCCCAACTAGGCGGCATCCGCGTAGGCATTTTTGAAGAAGCCCACGATAAAGAAGATGTCGTGCGCTTTCTGAAGCGCGTTAACCAGACGCTGCTTAAGCTGGACGGCGACCCCAACGACCCGATTCACCTGAAAGCGTTTGATAAAGCGGGCTGCCTTGGCCACCGTGTTATCCGTACCCCAGATGAAGTCGATACCATCCCGGAGGAAGAGTTCCCGGTGTTGATGGAGTCGCATCTGGATGGCTGGGAATTTGCTGTTGAAGCGTGGATTCACGATGGCAAAGTTGCCTTTTTAAACATCTCCGAATACGTCACACTGGGTTATTCGGTGTTTGTGCCCGCCTCACCTGAACTTGAGATTTACCGCGAACAGATCACTCAGCAAATCGAGAAACTGATTAAAGCGTTTGATATTGAGTTTGGCTTGATCCACCCAGAATACTTTGTCACCAGCGATGGTGAGATGTACTTTGGCGAAGTAGCTTATCGCCCGCCCGGCTTCAAAGTATTTGAACTGCTTGAGCGTGTTTACGGTTTTAATGCTTATCAAGCGTCAATGTTAGTGTTCGACCCGAAAACCACGCAAGAAGAAGTGGCTAAATTCTTCCCGAAAGAAGTGGATGATGCCGATGGCTTTGCCGGTTGCTTTGGCGTTTACCCCCGCCGTCGTGTGGTCAGCCGCTTGGAAATTCCCGAAGAGACCGAAGATCATGCCTATTTTGAGTCTCATGAGCTAACCTCACCAGTAGAAGAAACCGTTACTAAACGCACCGCGTTTGGTACCCATTGGGGTCTGATCTACTTTAAAGGCCAGGATGCGCATACGATTCGCGATCTGCTAAAACGCCAAGAAGATCTCGACTTCTATGTATAATCCCCGCTGATGCTGGGATAAGGAGTCACCGTGGAGACAGATCAAGCAACGTCTTCTCAAGAAGATAGCAAGCTCAATGTACTGTTGAGCAACTTTGATGATGCCGTGCGCCTGCTTACGCAGGCGCCAGCCTTCTCGAAGCCCGCCAAGCTGCCGCGAGTGATGGATACCGCACGACGCGTACTGCTTCAGGATGGCGGCTGTGAAGCACTGGAGTCCCGCGCCCAAGCGTTTGAGGAAGCTGGTGTTTTTTTGGGCTCCGATTGGGAAACACCGCAATTTTTGGTGCCGACCCTAACAACCTTCGCGTTGAAAAGCGCGGATGCCAATGTGGTCGTCATTGAGGCATTAAGCGAGCTTCGACTCCTAGCCGTTGCTAAAGGCAATTTTAAGCACTCGCTGGTTTCCGCAGAGCACTCACACCACTACCTCACCCAGGTAATGGCGATTAATTTATGGCTGCTGTTTTTGCCGCCCAGCGAAGCCGAGCGGGAAACCCAAGGGCGACTGGCGACCATTCCTCGCCATCTCTTCCAACATTTAGCCGATCGCATTGGCTACGAACATATTGTTGATCAACTCATTGATGAGATTTGGCGCATTTTGAAACAGCGCCCTATTCAGGTCGATTCGATCAAACAGATGATCACCCAAATTGCGCTGTGTCAGGCTAACCCGACGATTGATCTTGGCGCGAGCGGCCAGGGCGCTGACCGTCTTGTCAGCTCGCTTTACGGGCCCACTCAAGCCTGTCGCGAAGACCCCGGCGTCGATATTTATCGTGATCGGTTAGAGCATATGGATCAGGCTGCTCTGCAGGCTGAATCCACCGGCTTCGCCCGGGCGATGCACGATACCGGTCTGGTATCGCCGTATCACGCTGTGCTGTTACGTCACCTACTCGAAGAGGGTGACCACTTACTCTCCGAGGCGCTGGGTCTTTCATCTACCGGCCGTGACTGTCTACTCTGCTATCGCGAGTTGGTTCAAGCGCTTATTCGTGGCGGCGTTTATCCCGCCACTGCGCAAGCAGTGTATGGCCTGGCGCTGATGCTGGAGCGCGGCATTCTCTATCAGCCGCCGGTAGCCCCCGCGATGTGGCGTCAGCTTAATCTGCCGATCTCGGAGTGGGCGCAGTCGCGGCTTATTATGGCGTACGGGGACATCGCCTCCCCTCGCGCACGGCTAATTGAAGGTGTGCTCTGCATGCTGGGATTACCGCTTGGCGTTGGCCAGGGTAACAACCCCACCTGCCAATCGGCCCGAGCGCTATCCATGTGGGCCTACAACGACCCAGACTATCTGCTGCAGATGGTGGCGTGGGCAGCCCGCGACGACGAAATCATTATGCATTTTGAAGGCCAGGCCATCTCGTCTATGGCGAGCCTATCAGGCGTGGCGACGCAGTTGCCCATCGATCTCGACCCGGTTTCGCTAATTGTCGTGCCGCACCTGGATCGCATTTATGCCGAAATGGGTCGACGCTGCATTGGCCGCGAAGGTGACCCCCACCGCTGGGTGAACCCCGAATTTCACGGCTGGTGGTCAGGTCGCGGTTTTCGCATTAACGTCGACGTGGCCACTGGCCAACTAAGCGATGTGGATAATTTTATACGCCACTTTTTCGCCTACTATCACCCCTACTACAATGGCAATCAGCCGCTGATTCATCCTCAACCGGCGGGCATTGCGGTCACCGACAGCGCCGCGCGCTTTATCGGTTGGCACGCGATTACCATTTTGCGGGCATCCCTCGATCCAACTGATGTTATGCGGGTGTATTTCTATAACCCTAACAATGACAGTGGACAGGATTGGGGCGATGACGTGATTGTCAGCACATCGGGCAATGGTGAACGCTTTGGCGAGGCCTCGCTGCCTTTCGATCGCTTTGCATCGCGGCTGTACATTTATCACTACGATCCTCTTGAGCGCGTCGACATAGCCGACGTCACCAGCGAAGAGGTGGAAAATGTTAAACACTACCTGCACCGTAGCTGGGGGGCCTCACGCCTACCACCTACTGAACTGCAGGCGGATCAAGGCTCCAATTCATCGTTGCCCGATTCATCACTGCCCGATACGCCCCCAGACGAAGGGTAACAACAGACACGCTTAGCGGCCCTTTCAACTACGATATTTTCAACCACGACACTTCCAACCACTATGATGCGACTCGATCAACTGTTGGTCAGCCTGGGGCTGGCCAACTCGCGTACCCGCGCCCAGAGACTTATTCGTCACGGGCGAATACGGCTTGCCGAAAACGGCAAGCCGTTAATCAAAGCGTCCGAGAAATGGCCAGAAGATACCCGTTTTGCAGTAGAAGACGATCCCGAAGAGCGTTATGTGTCCCGGGCAGGGTTGAAGTTGGAGGCGGTGCTCACAACGCTTGAACTGCGATTTGACGGCTGCGTCGTGCTCGATATTGGTCAATCAACCGGCGGCTTTAGCGACTGCGCGCTGCGGTTTGGCGCTCGCCATGTTATTGGTGTAGAAGTTGGCCATGGGCAACTTGCATCTGAGCTGCGCGACGACCCGCGCGTCACCTGCCTGGAAGGGTTAAATGCGCGCTCAATGAGTAGCAGCGAGGTTCTCACCCGCGTGCTCTCCGTTCAACCCATTAATAGCGCCATTATGGATGTTTCATTTATATCTCAAACGCTGATTCTGCCCGAAATTGCTGCTCTACTACCCCTGGGGGGAGAGTTGATTTCGCTAGTTAAACCGCAGTTTGAGCTATCCCCCGACGCCCTTAATAAACGCGGTGTGGTACGTGACACTAAGCACTTTTCAGCAGTGGAAGCCAATATTCGCAGCGCCTGCAGCGCCTGCGGGCTAACCATCCGCCACTGGCAGGAGAGCCCGATTACAGGCAGCGATGGCAACCGCGAGTTTCTCCTGCACGCCATAAAAGAGGCCTAAAAAAAGGACTAAGTCGATGATGTGGGGGGCGTCAATTGATTAGCGGATTGCACTTTTATCGCTTCGCCCTGATCAGGGTGCAACCACACATCCATCTGCTCAAACGCCACGCGTACGCCCGCTTCGCGAAACAGTGCATCCACTCGGCAGTTAATTTCATCGGCGGCAAACAGTCGATCTAGTAGATCGTTGACGAAAATACGCAGCTCAAAGTTTAGGCTGTGCTGCCCATAGCTTAAACAGAAAACTTGGGGCTCAGGATCGGTTAGCACGCGCGGGTTTTCATCCGCCACCTTACGCAATAGTTGGTGCACCTTGGCCATATCAGAGCCGTGTGCCACGCCGTAGGTGAGCACGACACGGGTGATATTATCCGACAATGACCAGTTTATTAGTTGGTCGGTCACAAAGGTTTTGTTGGGGATAATAATCTCTTTGCGGTCAAAATCAGTGACGGTAGTCGCGCGGATACGGATACGGCTGACGGTGCCGTGCAAATTGCCAATCGTGATGGTATCGCCAATCCGAATCGGGCGTTCAAACAGAATGATCAAGCCCGATATAAAGTTGGCAAAAATCTCCTGCAATCCAAACCCCAACCCCACACTCAGAGCAGCCACTAGCCACTGCAATTTGTCCCAGGAAACACCAAGGGTCGACAGCCCCATGACAATCCCCGTGCCCACAATAATATAGGAGAGCAATGAGCTAATGGCATAGGCACTACCCTGTTTCAATGACAGCCTGGATAGCACCATCACTTCCAGTAGGCCGGGTAAATTGCCCGCCATAATAAACGTAATAGCAACAATCAGCAGGGCCGCAAAGGTGTCTGATATTGTTAGCGCATTATCGACCAGCTCCCCACTCTGGGACTCCCATAACGATACGTTGTCCAAATAGCCAAGCACCGAAATCAGATCCGCCCACACCAAGTAGAGCAGCGCGCTAAAGCCAATCAACACAATCAGTTTAGAAAGACGCAGCGACTGGCTGTTGATCTGCTCCATATCAAGTGGGGGCTCTTCTACTACTTCGAGCCCACCCTCCGCACCCTCTTGCACCTGAGCGCGACGGCGCGCCAGCGCGCGGCGATAAGCGAGTCGTCGTGCGGCTACCGCGAGACTTCTCACCAATGTGGCCTCTACCACGACCCATAGACCCAGCAAGTACAGGGTAATCGCAAACCGCCCCACCAAGCGTAACGCGGTGTATTCATAGCCCCAGACGACCAACCCCAGCAGCATCATTGGCACCAACGCCATTGCTAGCCCCAACAGTAAGCGAAACAGGCGCACGCCAAAAATGGGGATATGCGCCAATATCAACTGTGCCAACCACCAGCTCATCGCCATCAAACCACACGACAACAACCCCAAGGCAACAGGACGCAAGGCCAGCGGTGTATCCATCTCTCCAGACATCGCCGCAATAGCAATCACCGGCATTAGGGCGATGCCCAACCCGCCTAACAGCTGACGCAACCGGGCATTGTAGTGCGTCGACCAGGTAAAGTGGCGTTCAGCCACGCCATCGGCGACCAACAACCTACGCAGCCAGGCGACAGCTGCCCAGCTAAGCGCTAATTGAAGCAGCGCCGGGGCAACACTATTTGCCAACGACCCCGCCGCCCCAAGCAAGCAAACGCCAACACCTGCTAATGCCAGCGGCCCTGGAAGCGCCAGCAGCGCGTTGAGCAGCACCGCCTTAGGGGTATGCAGCTGGGTATCGCTTTTCAATCGACCAATTTGCGAATGCAGCTTGGCCAAGCGGGCCTTAATTCGCCGACGCAAGACAATTAATACTAGGCTTAACATCACCAGCGGTGCTCCTCTGAGCACTTGCCATGAAAACCCTTGCCAATGAGTCGGTAAAATCGCGCGCCACTCACCTTCTTGCCACTCTAGCTGCAGATTGCGGGGCAATTGGCGCACCCAATTGAGATCCAATGGGCGGCTATTGGCTACCCAAAACAACTGCTCATCAATGGTTTTGCGCAACTCGCTGGTCGTCGTTATGAGCTGCTGCTGGTTGAGCTGCAACTCAATCGCCGCGCTTAATAAGCTGCCGTAAGACTGTTCTAGTTGCTCGACCAGCTCACGGCGTGATTGATAAAGCTGTGAAAGTGAATCGACCAGCCCCGGCGTCGCCTCTATGCCCGCCTCCGCCAAACGCGTAGTGGCATACTGTTCGCTTTGGCGTAGCTGGTCGCGCTGGCGAACTAAATCAAACTGTTTTAAACGCAGGTCGGCGATTTCGTCCTGCAAATCTCGTGGTGCCGACAAAGGTGGCAGTGACTTGCGCTGTTCACGCAAAATACGCGACAGCAGTTGGCTGCCGCGGATAGCCTCAATTTGCTCATTAAGACTACGCTGTAGCTGGCGCACATTCTCCAACTGACGCTGGGCTTCAATATTTTCGCGCACAATACTGTTAGCGCGGTCAGTTGCCCGCAATAGCTCCAGGCTCAGTGTCTGGTTGGTTTGCTGTGCTTGCACCACCACCGGATGGCCCGCAGCGATTAATGGGTTATCCCTGGCAGCATCGGCAATGGCTTGCTCAGAGGCCAACCGACGCTGCCGATCAATCACCCCTTGCAACATCGTTAGCTGCTGCTCTTGATAATCGATCTGCACCATCAGCACATCACGGCGCTCTTGCGCTAATTCACGCAGGCGGCTATTAGCGCTTAGCTCGCGCTGATAAAAACTGATTTCGCGTTCGGCAAGTGCCCGTTCCAGACGCAGCTGAATAAGCCGAGCATCGCTCAGTGCAGAGAGTTGCCGATCCGCCAGCAGTGCCTCTCGCTCATCGTGCTGTCGACGTAAACTCTCCGTGCGCTGAAGGGTTTCTGCGATGGATTGTTGGGCACGTTCAGGCAGTGTTTGGGCGGCCAGCAGCTGCGAGTTCACTTCCGCCAGTTGGCTTTGCAATTGCTGTAGCTCGACCACGGCGTTGGTTTGCAAGGTTTCCAACTCGTCGAGGGGGCGATCGCTCAAGTCGTCAACGCTTAGCTGCTGCGAGGCTTCTTCAGCTTCACTCAACTCACGCTGCAGGCGTGCTAGCATTTCAGGGGCTTGTTCTACACGGGTGTCTAACGCAGCAAGGCGCTCATCGATAGAGGCAAGCCGTTCATAGGCCTCAAGCGCCGCTTCCAGAGCCTCTTTATCGCTTACCTGCTGAGCGGTCAAGGTTCCCTCAAGCGCTTCTAACTGAGCAAGCCTTGATGCCAGTTCAGCCTGTTCAGGCACCCGCTCAAGCATACTGGCCTGAAGTGCAGCGTTGGCTGAATTAAATGCGCCGCCGCTGCTAATCATGAGCAACAGCAACAAACAGGTTATACTCCACTTACAGGCGCATCTCACCACGTTACGTATCAACACGTTACTTAGGGCCTCGCTGACATCAAATGCTCCGCAGAGACGGAGAATGAGGTTATTGTCAGGCGTTCTGATAGTCAGCGCAATCAGAGCTGTTGACTTCCACAGTCGGCGTGATAGAAACAAGCTTGGCATTTGCCTATTCATTCATTTTGCGAGTCATCTTGATGGTCCCCCGAAAACTGCCGTTGACGAAACTTCTTGTCCTGCTGAGTCTTGCTACTTTTAGTGCGAGTGCCATCGCCGAGTCTCAACAAGAGATTGAGGCACGTATCCGTGCCCTCAACGCCGAACTGTACGATCTGCATCAACAGTTACAGCAGATTGAGAGCCCCGAAGATGCCGCGCAGGGCTTACCGCTTGAACAGTTGCCGGAAGAAGTTGCACGGGAAGATTTAAGCGAGCGCCGTGAGCTTGAACAGGAATCAAGCCGAAACCCGTTTTCAATCACAACCCACCGCACCAACTACCTGTTTCCAGTTAGTTATAATGCCAACAAAAACCGTGAAAGCTTTCGCACTGTGGCTAACGGCACCCCTGCAGATAGCGTCGAGTTGAAATTCCAGTTCAGCGCCAAAGTTAATCTCGCTGAGCAGGTATTCGGTAACTACGGCGATGTCTACTTTGGCTACACCCAGCGCAGTTGGTGGCAGGCGTATAACACCGACGCCTCGTCCCCCTTTCGGGAAACCAACTACGAGCCTGAAGTATTTATTGACTTTGATAATGCCTGGGAGGCGCTCGGCTGGGTGAATACTCGCAATCGAATATCCCTTAATCACCAGTCTAATGGTCGCTCAGATCCTCTCTCACGTAGCTGGAACCGGGTTTATCTTGAAAGTATTTTTCAACGCGGGGACTGGGCATTTACCCTGGCACCGCATTGGCGTATACCAGAATCCACAGGAAATGACGACAACCCGGATATCGAACGCTACATGGGATACGGCGATATTCGCCTTGCCAAACGCCTCAATAATAATCATGAGGTAAGTGGTCAATTACGCGGCAACCCCAGTGCCGGCAATATAGGCACCCAGATTGATTACAGCTGGCCAGCTTTCAACAGCTTGCGGGCGCATGTCCAGTACTACTACGGATATGGTGAAAGCATGATCGATTATGATCATCGCGTGCACCGCTTAAGCCTTGGGTTTAGTTTAAATCCCTTATTTAGTGCTACAGGGCTGAACCGATAGGCGCATTCGCTTGTCTGTTAATCAGTGGCTGCTATGCTTATACGTGTATCAGGCCACAGCCTATCATTCACTCGTCAAAGGAAGACTCCATGGCTAAACGTCAACCCACTTACTCTACTCAAGCCGATCAACTCAAAGATGATCTGCGCCACTTGAGTGAAACCGTTGAAGAGCTGGTCAATGCGACCGCTAAAGACGCCAGCGGAGAGATGAACGATCTACGTTCACGTGCCGAGCGCCGCCTGAAAGACACTCGTGCACGTCTTGAAGCTCGCGGTGAGCGTATTTATGACGAAACCCGCGATACGTTGACCAACCAAGCCGATGCGTGCGATCGCTACGTGCATGAAAACCCCTGGACGAGCATTGGCATCGGTGCCGCAGCTGGTATGGTTGTGGGTATGCTGCTCGGTCGTCGCTAATGGCTTTGGGTCCAACCCAACGCGTCTTCTCTGCCGCCAAACGCCTACTGAAATCGCTGATTGCTAATAGCGAAACCCGCCTGCGTTTGGCGGTGTTTGAGTTAGAAGAAGAGCGTGCTCGCTTACTGGTTCTACTGCTTCTAGCAGGAGCAAGTTTACTGCTGCTCTTGTTAGGTATTGCCACGCTGACGGCATTGGTAGTGGTTCTCTTCTGGGATACCTATCGCTTAACCGCCATTGCAATCAGTGCTGGTGTGTTGATAGGCGCCAGTTTGCTACTCGCGGTTATCGCGATTCGCCAGTCAAAGCGTCACTCGCTTTTAAAAGAAACACTCAAACAGCTTGCCGCTGATCGAGCACTGCTTGAGGAGCCAAGTGATGAAACCATCCGCAGACACCGCTAAACCGCCAGCAAAACCTTTGAGTCGCGCTGAGCGAAAAGCGCTGCTGCTAGCAGAATTAGAGCAGCAGCGTGTAGATATTTTGGTGGATAGCGAATATTTGCAGCAGGCAGCCTCGCCGCTAGACCAAAGCTGGCAAAGCTTCAAATTGCCGCTCTACGCCGTCGGCGGCTTTGCTGCTTATAAGCTAGCACGCCACCCAAGTGGCGCCATGGCAGCAGGTAGAAAAGCGCTTGCGGGCTATATGCTATTTAAAAAGCTTAAGTTATTAGCCAAAGTGGCTACTTAGATTGTAGCTAATTAGGTTAAAGCTTTTTGCGCTGAGTTTTTTTGCACTGGGCTTTTTTGCACTGTTTTTTGTACGAGGCTAGGATGTATGTGAAATGTACTTCCTAGCCTAACAGGACTGCCCGCAGGCGACCCCACTCGCCCACGCCCACTGGAAGTTATACCCGCCTAGCTCACCTGTCACATCCAATACCTCTCCGATAAAACGTAGTTGCGGCAGGCCTTTAACTTCAAAAGTCTTGGACGATAGCGCTTCGGTATTGACCCCACCCATGGTCACCTCTGCGGTTCGCCAGCCTTCGGTGCCCGCTGGTTTCAGTTGCCAAGCGTTAAGCCTTCCCGCCCACTCATCCAGCGCTGCGTTGGCATACTGGGCCAGTGGTCTAGCCGGGTCACTGTCGGGGTACCACTCCAGCAGCGCCTGCGCGAATCGTTTGGGGAAGCGTTCGCCAAGCCAGGTAGATAATTGGCGTTTGGGGGTTTCTTGGCGCGCTTCGCGCAGCGATTCCGCCACCTTCTCACCGGGCAGCAGATCTATGCTAATCGCCTCTCCAGGCTGCCAAACGCTGGATATCTGCAGCATCGCAGGGCCTGATAAGCCGCGATGGGTAAACAGCATCGGATCCACAAAGCGGCGACTGCCAGCGCTTACGGCCACGGGCAGGCTGACGCCTGAAAGCTCTGCTGCGCGCGCCTTCCACGTATCGCTCAAGGTAAAGGGAACCAATCCTGGGCGGGTATCGAATACCTCAAGGCCAAATTGACGTGCTATGGCGTAGCCAAATCCCGTCGCGCCCATACTCGGAATAGAAAGCCCACCACTCGCCACCACCACCACCCCCGCATCAATGTTACCGATCGAGGTGGTTAGCCGCATGGCACTGCCCTGCTGCTCCAGGCGAGTAATCTGTGTGCTGAGTTTTATTTCAGCCCCTGCCCACTCGCATTCAGTAAGCAACGTGCGGACGATCTCTTTGGCCGAGGTTGCACAAAATAGCTGCCCCGGTGTTTTCTCGACATGTTCAACACCATGACGCTCAACCAGCTCGACAAAGTGCTCAGGCCGGTAGCGTTTGAGCGCCGATATACAAAAGTGAGGGTTTGACGAGTAAAAATGCTGTGGCGTCGTGCCAAGATGGGTAAAGTTGCATCGACCGCCCCCTGACATCAAAATCTTCTTGCCCGCTTTGTTAGCATGATCAAGCACTAACACCCGCTTGCCGGTATAGCCCGCTTGCGCCGCGCACATTAAGCCCGCGGCGCCAGCACCGATGATGACGACGTCATAGATCATAATGGACAGCTCATATTGAGGGCGACTCCCGCTGTAAAAAGCAGGCATTCTAACAGGGTCAGGCTTAAAAATTACTATATGACAAAATCATCCTATACAATAATTGTATAAATAATATCTAACGTTGAGAACACTATGCTTTTGCCTATTCATCGACGATGTCTACTGCGACTCGCGCTTGTGCCGCTCACCCTGCTGCTATCCAATGTGACAATCGCCCAAACGGCGCCGTCGGTCATCGGCACGCGGGTGGTCATGACCACGTGGTCGGATCCACTGGAAGCTTTGGGAACGCTTAGTGCTGATGAGAGTGTTACGTTATCTGCTACCGTCACGGATATTGTTGCCGAGATCAATTTCCGCGATGGGGAGCAGGTCGAAGAGGGACGTCTGCTTATTCGCTTAGAAGACGCAGAAGAGCAGGCGCAGCTAAGGGCATCCCAAGCGCTACGCGAAGAGCGGCTCAATGCGTCAAATCGCGCTTCTCAGCTGCAAGAGCGCAACCTTGCGGCACGAGCCGACGTAGAAGACAGTCGATCACGGCTGCGCCAGGCGGACGCCGATATTCAGGCAATTGAAGCTGAGCTATCCAATTACCGCATAAAAGCGCCTTTCAGCGGCCGCGTTGGTTTTCGTAATATCAGTATCGGTGCTCTGGTCACTCCAGGGATGGACTTGGTGACGCTCGATAAGTTGGATGTTATGCAACTCGATTTCAGCGTACCCGAAGTATTTCTGGGCCGTCTCTCGCCAGGTTTAATGCTCAATGCCACCACTGCCGCCTACCCTGACGACCTGTTTAGCGGTGAAATTGCTACCATCGGCACGCGGGTAGATCCGCTAACACGTAGCGTAAGCGTTCGTGCGGAGCTCGATAACGCCGATGGGCTTTTGCGCCCTGGAATGCTGATGGAGGTGATCGTTCAGCAGCGCGTACGCGACACCATTGTTATCCCTGAAGCGGCCATTGAGCCTAGCGGTGATCGGCATTTCGTTATGTTGATAGAGCAACAAGCTGGCACTACGCGCCTAGCCCAACATGAGGTCAAGATTGGCGAGCGGCGTAATGGCGAGGTGGAAATTCTTGAAGGGTTAGCCCAGGATGATTTAATTGTCTTTCACGGCCTACAGCTTGCTCGCGATGGGCAAGAGGCGAGGTTAATCGGGATTGCCGATGACGAGAACGGCATACGTGCGCTGCTGGAGGCCGACCGCTAATGCGCTTATCGGATATCTCTGTTCAGCGCCCCGTCCTCGCGATGGTGATCGCAGCCCTGATTATTGCCTTTGGCCTGCTAGCGCTCAATCGCCTGCCGCTGCAAGAGTACCCCACCATCGACCCTCCAGTGGTCACCATCGATACCCGCTACCCCGGCGCCTCGGCAAGTGTCGTCGAAACCCGCATTACCCAAGTGTTAGAAGACCGTATTGCAGGCGTTGAAGGCATTGAGTTGATTACCTCGGAAAGCGAGGATGGCCGCTCTCAGATTGAAATCGAATTTAGCATTGATATGGATATTAATGCCGCCGCCAACGATATTCGCGACCGCATATCCGGCGCGCTGCGCAACCTGCCCGACGACGCCGATAACCCCGAGGTCACCAAAGCCGATAGCAGCGAAGAGATCGTCGTGTGGCTCAGCCTTTCTGGCGAAGACTACTCGATCACCGAGCTGACCGACTACGCCAACCGTTTTCTGGTCGACAGCCTCTCCGTCCAGCCTGGGGTGGCAAGGGTGCGTGTCGGCGGCGGCAGCGACTACGCTATGCGCGTGTGGCTAGACCGGAACGCCTTAGCCGCACGCGGGCTCACCGTCAGCGATATTGAAGATGCGCTACGGGCCGAGAACGTTGAACTGCCTGCTGGTTCGATTGAATCTGAAGATCGTCAGTTTATTGTGCGCCTCCCGCGCAGTTTTGCCAGTGCCGAAGATTTTCAGCGCCTCGCCCTCAATTCTCCCCGCAACGCCTCCCCCAATCAGGGCGAAAATGGCTATCTGGTGCGCCTTGCTGATGTGGCCAGGGTCGAAGTGGGCGCGGTAGAGGACCGCTCGGTATTCCGCTCCAACGGCATACCCATGGTTGGGCTGGGGATGATCATGCAGTCCACGGCCAATGTGATAGAACTTTCCGAAGCGGTGCAGGGGGAGCTTGAACGCCTGCAGGGCACGCTGCCAGAAGGCATGTCATTGAGCCTGAACTACGACGCCTCACTATTCGTCTCCGGTGCCATTGAGCAGGTCGTTATGACGCTGTTCATCGCCATGGGGCTGGTCGTGCTGGTGATCTTTATGTTTCTAGGCAATTTGCGCACCACCCTGGTACCTGCGGTGACCGTTCCGATTGCCGTTATCGGCGCCTTTACCGCTCTGGCGGCGATGAATTTCTCGATCAACCTACTGACGCTGCTAGCACTGGTGCTGGCGATCGGCCTGATTGTCGATGATGCCATCGTGGTGCTTGAAAACATTAACCGGCGTATGCACGACTACGGCGAAACACCCCTAGTCGCCGCCTTTCGCGGTACTCGACAGATCGCCTTTGCCGTCATCGCCACCACCCTGGTGTTGGTGGCGGTCTTCGTGCCACTCAGTATGTTGCAAGGCGATAT
This sequence comes from Halomonas sp. ISL-56, assembly GCF_018612805.1. NCBI lineage: Bacteria > Pseudomonadati > Pseudomonadota > Gammaproteobacteria > Oceanospirillales > Halomonadaceae > Halomonas > Halomonas sp. ISL-56. Next base: position 141,918 of record NZ_JAGGRO010000031.1, read on the forward strand.
TGGTCGGCTATTTTCCGAGTTCGCGCTGACCATGGCCGCCGCGGTAGTGGTCTCTACCCTGCTAGCGCTGACGCTTACGCCGATGATGGCGTCAAAAATCCTTAAGCCGGGCATGCACGACAGCCGTATTGGCAAAGCGGTGCAGTGGCTTCTCAGCGGCACCCAGCGCCGTTATCAGGCGGTGTTAGAGTGGATGCTCAAAATGCGCTGGCTGGTGGTGACCACGTTTGCATTGCTGATTGCGGCTACCGCTTGGCTCGCCACTGTGCTACCCAACGAATACACCCCCCAAGAGGATCGCGGTAACTTCATCGTGCTCGTCAACGGCCCAGAAGGCGCCACCTTCGACTACATGATGGATTATATGGATGAAATCGAAGCGCGTATGAACCCACTAATAGAGAGCGGCGAGTTGGAGCGCGTGGTCGTTCGCGCCCCACGTGGTTACGGCAACATCGAGAATTTTAATAGCGGCTTTATTATCGTCAATATGGCCGACTGGGGCAGCCGACGTAGCGCCTGGGAGATTATGGCGGAGGTACGCCAAAGTCTTAGCACCCTGCCAGGTGTGCAGGCTTTCCCGGTGATGCGCCAAGGGTTTGGTCAACGTACAGAGAAGCCGGTGCAGTTTGTCCTGGGCGGCGGCAGTTACGAAGAAATCGCCCAGTGGCGCGACATTTTGATTGATCATGTGCGCGAAAATAACCCACGCCTAATGGCATTGGAAAGCAACTATAACGAAACCCAGCCACAGCTGCGGGTCGATATAAACTACGAACGAGCGGCTTCGCTAGGCGTTACCGTGACCGAGATCGGCAGAACGTTGGAAGTCCTACTGGGTGGCCGTAATGTCACTCGCTACGTGGATGACGGTGAAGAGTACGACGTAATTTTGGAAGGCGATCGCGCCAGCCAAAACAGCCCGAGAATGCTAGATAACATACAGGTTCGCTCTGCACGCACAGGTGAACTGATTCCCCTGGCAAGCTTGGTCACCCTCTCCGACTTTGCGGGTGCCAGCACCCTGAACCGTTTTGACCGTATAAGGGCGATTACCATTGAAGCCAATCTCGCGGATGGCTATCCCCTCGGCGAAGCCTTGGCGTATTTAGAGCAGAGCGCCGTGGAGCTCCTGCCGGAGGAAGCGCAAACCAATGTGGCAGGCGCCTCGCGAGATTTCCAGCAGGCCAGCGGCGCCACCGCTTTTCTGCTGATACTTGGCGCTCTGGTGGTCTTTTTAGTGCTAGCCGCGCAGTTTGAGAGCCTGATTCACCCCTTTGTGATTATGCTCACGGTGCCGCTAGCGATGAGCGGCGCTCTACTGGCGCTACTGCTTAGCGGTCAATCACTGAATATCTACAGCCAAGTGGGGCTGGTACTGCTAATTGGCCTAGCCGCTAAAAACGGCATTCTTATCGTCGAATTTGCCAACCAATTGCGCGACGAGGGTAAAGCGTTTCGAACGGCGCTAATTGAAGCCTCCGTGACGCGGTTAAGGCCCATTTTAATGACCGCCGTGACGACCATGGCCGGCGCCATTCCATTGATTGTCTCGACCGGCCCGGGGGCTGAGTCGCGCCTGGTCATCGGCACCGTGATTATGGCGGGGGTAGGCTCGGCAACGCTATTTACGCTGTTTGTCGTGCCTGTGGCATACGACTTGCTAGCGCGCCACACCGGCTCACCTGGAGCGGTGAAGCGACAGTTAGAGGAGGAAATAGCTAACGCACCGGGGGGAACATCCGATAATTAAAGACAGCAAACCAAAGGGGCGCCCCAATGGAGCGCCCCTTTGATGAACTACCGGGCTAACTGTTAACTAAGCCATTTGTTAGCTAAACCATTTGTTAGCTAAACCATTTTTTAATTGAGCAGTTATCAACAAAACTGGTGTTAACTAACAAGCAGCGATTACTCACACTCGCCAAGATACTCGCCTTCAATCACGGTATTCATGCTTAGCTCACCCATGGGCGACTGGGTAAGGATATCGACGCTGCCTTCGATACGCTCGCCCATAAAGCGCATTTCGCCATCGATAGTCGCTTCGCCACCTTCAGCGCGGCATACCATGCTGTAGCTTAGGCCATCCGCCTTCATGTCCTGGTCAAGCAGCTCACAGCCTTCTTCTTCCTCGATGAAACCGAATGCGGCATCATCAAGCTCTTCCTGACTAATACACTGGCGCTCGGTTTCCGTTTGATCCGGAATTTCCATCTCACCGGTGATGCTGGTTTTACTGACAAACTCCCACTCACCAGGGGTCACATTAGGGGTTTCAGCCAACGCGACCATCGGAAAGGCCACCAGGGCCGCTACTGCCATGTTACGTAACATCATCGCTACTCTCACTGCGTTGCTTTAGGAATTTAGAGCCTAGCTATCCTACCTGATTCAACCACACGATGCCCTACCCAACGACCACACTGCTACACTGAACGAATAAGCAGCTAATTCAGCGCACCCGCTATACAAGGTAGCCAACCATGCAAGACGACGCTCTGGTCAATTATGACTTCTACTGCCCTTACTGCGATTCGCCATTAACCTTCCTGATTGATACTTCCCAAGGTAGTCACGACACCTGGGAAGATTGTCATCAGTGCTGCGCGCCCATCCAACTACAAATTATTGTCTCTCCCGTCACCGGCGAACTCGACAGCGTCGTTGCTGGTCGGGACGATGACGTTCTCTAGCCTTGAATTTAACGTCTTGAATTTAACGTCTTGAGTTAAATGTCTAGAGTTAAACGTCTCGCAAGGCAGCCTTGCGCTTGGTTTCGCTGCGACGCATAAAAAACCACGCCAACAACGTCGCCAGGGATACGATCAAAATAATCAGCGTAGCCAGCGCGTTAATCTTCGGCGACACCCCCATCCGCACCGACGAGAACACTACCATGGGCAGCGTATTCGCCCCAGGGCCAGAGACAAAGCTAGCAATCACTAGATCGTCAAGGGAGAGCGTAAACGCCAGCAGCCAGCCAGCAGCCAGTGCGGGCGTGATGATCGGCAGGGTTATCGAAAAGAAAGTTTTAAGCGGCGGAGAGCCTAGATCCATGGCTGCTTCTTCTATGGAGCGATCCACTTCACGCAGGCGCGCGGCCACCACTACCGCCACATAGGCACTGCAAAAGGTAGTGTGGGCAATCCAAATGGTTGCCATGCCCCGGTCAGCTGGCCAGCCGGTAATTTGCGCCATCTGCACAAATAGCAGCAGTAGCGACAGACCCGTTATGACTTCGGGCATGACCAGCGGCGCTGTCACCATGCTAGAGAGAGCTGTTTTGCCCCGGAAATGCCCGTAGCGAGTCATCACAAAGGCGGCCACGGTACCCAAGCAAACCGCCATACTGGCCGCAAAAAAGGCGATGCGCAGACTCGTCCACACCGCCGACAATATCTGCTGATCACGAAACAGCTCACCGTACCACTGGGTAGAAAACCCCGCCCACACCGTGACCAGTTTCGAGGCGTTAAACGAATACACCACCAGCACAAACATAGGCAGGTAAAGAAACAGCAGGCCAAGTACCAGCATAACCGTCGAAAAGTTCGGCCGTCGCATGCTCATTATTCAAGCTCCCTGGACTGGTAACGGTGGAACCAAACAATCGGCACCAATAACAGCAGCAGCATCACCATGGCCAGCGCTGATGCCACCGGCCAGTCGCGGTTGAGGAAAAACTCCTCCCATAGCACTTTGCCGATCATTAGCGTGTCAGGGCCACCCAGCAGCTCAGGAATCACAAACTCCCCTACCGCCGGGATAAAAACCAGCATTGAACCTGCGACGATGCCCCCCATTGAGAGCGGCAAAGTGACTTTAATAAACGTATTGAGCTTGCGCGAGCCAAGGTCTGCAGCGGCCTCAAGTAGCGAGTTATCCATCCGGGTCAAGTGGGCGTATAGCGGCAACACCATAAACGGCAGATAGGCGTAGACAATGCCAATGGTGACCGCGAACTGGGTATTCATCATACGCAGCGGCGAATTGATCAGGCCTAGCCCGAGCAAGAGGTTATTGATTAAGCCGCTGTTACTGAGAATTCCCATCCAAGCGTAGACTCGAATAAGAAAAGACGTCCACGACGGCAACATCACCAGCAGCAGTAGCAGCAACTGCCAGCGCGCCGGTGCTCTTGCCATGGCATAGGCCATCGGGTAACCCAACAACAAACAGACCAGCGTAGCGGTAAACGCCGTCTTCACCGAGCCCCAGTAGGCAGCGATATACAGCGAGTCTGAGAGTAGAAAAAGGTAATTGCCTAAATTAAGAAAGACATGCAGCGTCTGGTCGGCATACTCAAGCAGCGGGCCATAAGGAGGTATAGCAATCGCCGCCTCGGAGAGGCTGATTTTAAGTACCAGTGCAAAGGGCAGCAAAAAAAACAGCGTTAACCACACTAATGGAAACGCTATCACCGCCCTTCGCCCCAATTGCCAGCGCTTGAACAACGCTGAAACACGAGATGGCATCATTTAAGACAGTCTCCTCCTAGAAAGTAACCAGTCTTTAAAAACCCAGCCTTTAGAAACTCAGTCTTTAGAAACTCAGCCTTTAAAAACCCAGTCTTTAGAAACTCGGCCATCAGCGATTGAGCACAATCGTGCTGTGATCTTCCCAGTAGACATAGACACTGTCTTCCCAAGTGGGACGATCACCGCGACGCTCGGTATTGGCCATACTGACCTTAATGATCTGGCCCGACGGTGTGCGCACGTAATAGAGCGAGAAACCACCTAAGTAGGCAATATCATCCACCTTGCCTTCCGCCCAGTTATACTCTGTGGTGGGTTTTTCTCGGGTCAGCCAGATCTTTTCAGGACGCAGCGCGACCCAAACCCGACGATTCGACGCCTGAGTAGTAATACCGTGATCAATATAAATGGGGCGTTCAAGCGCGGGAGCGGTGATGCGACAGTGGTCGGCGGCGTCTTCGATAATCTCCCCTTCGAACAGATTTACCGTGCCGACAAATTCCGCCACCATGCGGCTCACCGGGCTTTCATAAATATCGATGGGCGAGCCTATCTGTTCGATCCAGCCATCGGCCATAATCGCCACTCGGTCGGCCATGGTCATGGCCTCTTCCTGATCGTGGGTGACCATAATACAGGTAACGCCGACCTGCTCGATGATCTCCACCACCTCTAGCTGCATTTCCGTGCGCAGCTTTTTATCCAGCGCGCCCATGGGCTCGTCTAACAGCAGCAATTTGGGGCGCTTAGCGAGTGATCGCGCCAGTGCCACCCGCTGGCGCTGGCCACCAGACAGCTGGTGCGGCTTGCGCTTGGCAAAGCGCTGCATATGCACCAGCTTGAGCATTTGCTCGACACGAGCGTCGATATCCGCTTTGGGGAGCTTGTCCTGCTTTAAGCCAAAGGCAATATTTTGCGCCACGGTCATATGCGGAAATAGCGCATAGGATTGGAACATCATATTGATAGGCCGCTTGTGCGGGGGCATCGCGGTGATATTTTCACCGTCTAATAAAATGCGGCCTTCTGTTGGGGTTTCAAAGCCCGCCAGCATCCGCAATAGGGTTGATTTACCCGACCCAGAACCGCCCAGTAGCGCGAAGATTTCCCCGCGTTTAACCTGCAAATTGACATCATCCACCGCCAGCGCATCATCAAACCGCTTGCTTAAGCGTTTAACTTCCAGCACCACATCTTCAGCAAACCGCGGGGTTTTGCCCTGGGGCCGCGACGTAGAAGGCGTGATGGGTGAAGCAGATGAAGGCTCGTTCGACAGGGGCGTAGTGACCATTCGCCACTCCCATCAAAAGGCCCGGCAAGCCGGGCATTAAAAAGACGAACAACGAGCCTGGGTATCAACCCCAGGCTCGCCGTCAGATAAAGGTCGGTTTAACGACCCGACTTAACGCGATTCCATATACGCGTGCGGGCGCGCAGCACATCTTGAGGCTTTTCGGCCTGGACGTATAGGTTTTGCATGACCTCGGTTTCCGGGTAGATAGCCGGGTCATTGAGGATCTCTTCGGAAAGATACTCATCGGCCGCTGCGTTAGGGTTGGCATAACGCACGTACTCGGTAATTTCAGCGGCGATTTCAGGATCGAGAATAAAGTTAATAAAGGCGTGGGCGTTGTCAGTATTTGGCGCGTCAGCGGGCACAGCCATCATATCGAACCAGAGCGCTGCGCCCTCTTTAGGTATGCTGTAACCAATGGAGAAGTCTCTGCCAGCTTCTTCAGCACGTTCGGCGGCTTGGAAAATATCGCCAGAATAGCCTGCTGCCACGCAGATATTGCCGTTAGCGAGATCGGACACATAGCGCGAAGAGTGGAAATAAGTCATGTCGTCGCGAACCTTGGCAATCAGTTCACCCGCGGCTTCTATGTCGTCAATATTCTCACTCAATGGATCTAGCCCTAGATAAGCCATGGCAGGCGAAAGCATCTCATCGGCGGAATCCAGCATCGAAAGGCCACAGCCCGCTTCGCTCAACGCGGCGGTTATTTGCGGATCGAACAGCAGTGCCCAGCTATCTACCGGCGCGTCGTCACCCAAAATTTCTTTAACACGCTCAACGTTATAACCAATACCATTGGTGCCCCACATATAAGGAACCGAGTATTCGCTACCGGCGTCGATTGTTTCCAGGTTGGCCATCAGTTCGGGGTTGAGATTGGCTAAATTGGGCAATAACTCATGGTCAAGCGGCTGGAAAACACCGGCTTTCACTTGGCGAGTAAAATAGTAGGTAGAGGGTACTACCACATCATAACCGGAGCGCCCTGCAAGCAGTGCGGCATCCAAAATCTCATTGCTATCATAAACGTCATAGGTCACTTCAATGCCGGTACGCTCAGTGAACTTTTCCAGCGTTTCCGGTGCAATGTAGTCTGACCAGTTAAACACCCGCACCTCTTCAGCGTGGGCAGCGCTAGCCGCTGCGGCGAATGAGATAGCCGCAACGGCCGCGGAAAGTTTGTGGATGTTCCCCATTATCACTGCTCCTGTTGTCCTGACTGGTGTCCCAACTATTTCACTAAATAATTCAGCCAAATAATTTGCCAAGTATTGCTTATCAAGTACGCCTTACCCAATGCACTTCAAAGCTTGCCATCAGCGGCTAACAATAGCGTAGGCCATAATGCTGACCGTGCGAATTTTGCGGTGCAGTGACGGCTACCGCAAGCCAATGTGAAAAATTCTTGTATTTTGCCCTAACGGCCCCATTAAGTAGCGTGTAAAACGATGTTCTTTGATACCAACGTTCTTTTACCCGCCAATAGGGCAACACTATTGGCTGGATGGTTTTTTTTAATTTTAGACATTAGTCGCTAACCGTTAGTATTAGCCATACTTTATAAACCCTAAACCCATCACACCAGGAGACTATCTCAATGTCCTTGATCAACACTGAAGTAAAACCGTTTAAAGCCACCGCTTACCTGAATGGCGAGTTCGTCGATGTGACTGAAGCGGATCTGCAGGGCCAGTGGTCTATTTTCTTCTTCTACCCGGCCGACTTTACTTTCGTTTGCCCGACTGAGCTTGGTGATCTAGCTGATCACTACGCTGAGTTCAAGAAGCTTGGCGTTGAAATCTACAGTGTTTCAACCGATACCCACTTTACTCACAAAGCTTGGCACGACAGTTCTGAAACTATCGGCAAACTGCAGTACCCGATGATCGCTGACCCGACACTGCGTATTTCACGCAATTTCGAAGTGTTGATTGAAGATGCAGGTCTTGCTGAACGCGGCACCTTTGTTGTCGACCCCGATGGCAAAATCCAGATTGTTGAAATCAACGCTGGCAACATTGGCCGTAATGCCGAAGAACTGCTGCGTAAAGTGAAAGCCGCTCAATACGTGCGTGCCAACCCGAATGAAGTATGCCCGGCCAAATGGAAAGAAGGCGAAGAAACACTGGCACCTTCGCTGGATCTTGTCGGCAAAATCTAAGCCGCCTACGGCTTTCACGCGCTTGCTTTTATGTGCGTAGCGCAAGCGCGTGCAGGTTCAACGCCCGGGTTTCGCCCGGGCGTTCTGTTTTAAACCAGTTTTCAAAACCGTTTTTAAAATATTAATGATTAGCACCGTCACACGCGTGTGTTCAATACGTCTGTTACCTGCGAGGAAGCTACTGTCATGCTGGACGCCAATTTAAAATCCCAGTTAAAAGCGTATCTGGAAAAAGTGACTCAGCCGTTCGAGATTGTTGCCTCCCTCGATGACGGTGCCAAGTCACAAGAACTTCTCGGCCTGCTTGAGGACATCAGCAGCCTAAGCGATAAGATTACGCTACACAGCGACGGCCAGGACGCCCGCAAGCCATCGTTTGCGATTAACCGACCCGGTGAAGAGACCGGCGTGGTGTTTGCTGGTATCCCCATGGGTCACGAGTTCACATCGCTGGTGTTGGCGCTGCTGCAAGTCGGCGGCCATCCGCCCAAAACCTCTGATGAGTTAATCGACCAAATCAAAGACCTTAACGGCGAAATGCTGTTCGAGACTTACTACTCGCTGTCATGCCAGAACTGCCCGGACGTGGTTCAAGCGCTAAACCTGATGGCAATCTTCAACCCGAACGTGCGCCACGTCGCAATCGACGGTGCACTGTTCCAGGATGAAGTCGAGTCGCGGGAAATCATGTCGGTGCCGAGTATCTACCTGAACGGTAAGCCGTTCGATCAAGGCCGCATGACCCTTGAGCAGATTCTGGCCAAGGTGGATACCGGCGCCGCCGAACGCGACGCCAAAAAGCTAAGCCAAAAAGCCGCTTTCGATACGCTGGTGATTGGTGGCGGCCCGGCAGGCGCCGCAGCAGCGATTTACTCAGCGCGTAAAGGTATTAATACCGGCGTTGCCGCTGAGCGCTTCGGTGGCCAGGTAGCGGACACCATGGGGATTGAAAACTTTATCTCCGTTTCCCATACCGAAGGCCCCAAGCTGGTTAGCGCGCTTGAAGAGCACGTAAAAGAGTATGAAGTCGATGTCATGAACTTGCAGCTTGCCACCGCCTTTAAAGCTGCCGAGGCGGAAGGTGGTTTGCACGAAGTCACTTTTGAGTCCGGCGCGACGCTTAAGAGCAAAACCCTGGTGCTGGCGACGGGTGCCCGCTGGCGCGAAATGAATGTGCCCGGCGAACAGCAGTATCGCAACAAAGGCGTTGCCTACTGCCCCCACTGTGACGGCCCTCTGTTTAAAGGTAAGCGGGTCGCGGTAATTGGCGGCGGTAACTCCGGCGTTGAAGCGGCGATTGATCTGGCGGGAATTGTCGGCCATGTCACGCTGATAGAGTTTATGGGCGAGATGCGCGCCGACGCGGTATTGCAAAAAAAGCTTAAGAGCCTGCCTAACGTCGATATTATTCTCAATGCACAAACCACTGAAGTGACGGGCGATGGCAGCCGGGTCAATGGTTTGAACTATAAAGACCGCACGTCTGATGAGAGGAAATCTATCGCGCTGGAAGGTATCTTTGTTCAGATTGGACTGGTGCCTAATACCGAGTGGTTGAAAGGTTCACCCATTGAGATGACGCCACGCGGCGAGATCATCGTTGATGCTCACGGCATGACGTCCGTGCCCGGGGTATTCGCCGCAGGCGATGTGACGACCGTGCCCTATAAGCAGATCATCATCGCCATGGGCGAAGGTGCCAAGGCATCGTTGGGTGCTTTCGACTATTTAATTCGTAATTGATCATGGCAAAACGAAGCCCGCTGAAATTGAACTGACCCCATAAACTTGGACAGTGAACAACTAAGCGGCCAAGGCCTGATTCCGGTACTGCACCGGACTCAGGCCTTTTAGTTTGGTCTTAATACGCTCGTGGTTGTAGTAATGGATATAGTGCCGGATGCCCGCCTGTAACTGATTAACATTGTCAAACCGGTTTAGGTAGAAATATTCAGACTTTAGCGTCCCGAAGAAACTCTCGATCGCGGCATTGTCCA